>NZ_JABVZR010000003.1 GCF_017163935.1 Novosphingobium terrae
TGGTTCCCCGCCGCGCACGCGCTCCAGCGCCAACGCCCAGCGCGGGCGAGCAAGGCTGGGAATGCCCAGCGCTTCGCTGGGATGGGCGCGCAGGCGCCAGCGCGTGACAGCCGCTGTGCCCGAGGCCGGCGCATCGAGCGGCAGAGCGCGGCGGAAGACGAAGGCGGGCACGCAGGACTTCTCGGCGGCCAGCTGCAGGCGCTTGGACGCTGTGGTCGAGAGGGCTTTGACCTCGCCCACCACGCCGCCCAGACCCGAATGGCGCAGGCATTCCTCCATGGCGGTGAGCACATTCACATCGCTGCCCGCCTCGACATAGATCACCCGGTCCGGGGACAGACCGGCAAGGTCAAGGGCAGGGGCGAAGAGGTCGCGCCATCGCAGGCACCAAAAGACCGGGCCCTCGGTGCGCGCCAGGATGCCGGCCAGGAAAACGGTGGCGGCTGCATCATCGGCAAGGGCAGTGCTGCCCGCCAGCTCATGCAGCGCGGCGCAAGACAGGCCGCCGCCCGGCAGGCGCGCGTCGATGCTCTCCAGCCCGAAGGGCAGCACAGCCTTGGGCGCGGCGCTGCCTTCGATGGTGGCGATCTGCTCACGCAATTGGTCAAGGACGGCGGACTGGCGCATGGCAAGATGGAGACTCAGGAAGGGGACTTTCGTTCCCTTTATGTTCCATCCATGACGGGGGCAGAGTCAAGAGGGCTGGCAGCCGACTTGTTCCATTTCTGTTCCGATGCTAGACAGGCCGCTCACCGGACGGGGAAGGGGTTGAAAGCGGCTTTCCGCCTATCCCGTTGATTCCTGCCTGAAGCGCCGTGGTGGCGGTGAGGGCCAAGCGAAGGCCAGGATGTCGAGCTTTTCCACTGATCTGTTTGGCACGCCGCTGCTGCCTGGCCTCGACGTCGCCGAGCGACTCGTCACCGAGGATGAGGAGCGCGCGCTCATCGCCCACATCGATGCGCAGGCGCTGAGCCCGTTCCGCTTTCAAGGCTGGGAAGGCAAGCGGCTCACCACCTCCTTTGGCTGGAGCTATGATTTCGAGAAGGGGGAGGCGGCGGCCGCGCCGCCGATGCCCGAATGGCTGCTGACCATAAGGGCGCGTGCAGCGAGCTTTGCCGGGCTGCAGGCCGACGATCTCGTGCAGGCCCTGCTGCTCCGTTACGATCCCGGGGCTGGGATCGGGTGGCACCGTGACCGCCCGCTCTTTGAACATGTGGTCGGCATCTCGCTGGGCGTTCCGGCGGTGATGCGATTTCGTAGGCGCCTCGAAAAGGGCTTTGCCCGCGTGTCGGCGCCGCTGGCGCCGCGCTCGATCTATCATCTGAGCGGCGAGGCGCGCCATGGCTGGGAACACAGCATTGCCGAGATGGAGGAGACGCGCTGGTCGATCACCTTCCGAAGCTTCTCGGCGCGGGGCGCCAGAGAGCTGCTGGGCGCAGCCTAAGCGGCAAAGAGCGGGAGGGTTGGCGCCTCCTCAAGCGCTGGCGTCTCGAAATTCGAGACAGTGACACCAACCAGTCGGATGCCCTTTTCCGGTGGATAGATCGAGCGGATCAGATCGAGGCTGGTCTGACGTAGCAGGTCCTTGTTGGCGATAGCGCCGGTGTGGCTGCGGCTGCGGGTGATGGTGCGAAAGTCCTTGAACTTGATCTTCACCGTCGCGGTGCGACCAAAGGCGCTCGCACGCTCACACCATTCCCACACATCGTCGGCCATCTGCAACACGCCGGCCTCGATGTCGGCAGGCTCGGTCAGATCGCGATCAAAGGTCGTTTCCGACCCGGACGATTTGCGGACCCGGTTGGGATTGACCGGGCGATCGTCCTGGCCCCGTGCGATGGCGTAGTACCAGTCGGCCGAGCTGCCGAAATGTTGCTCCAGAAAGGCGAGGGACTTGGCGCGCAGATCGGCGCCGGTCTCGATGCCCAGGCGCTGCATCTTCTCGGCGGTTTTCGGGCCGACCCCGTGGAACCGCGAAACCGGCAATGTCTCGACCCAGGCTTGGCCCATGTCCGGTGTTACCGCGAATTGCCCATTGGGCTTGCGGTGATCCGAAGCCAGCTTGGCGAGAAACTTGTTGTAGGAGATGCCCGCCGAGGCGGTGAGCCCGGTCTCTTCAAGGATCCGTGCCCGAATTGCCTTCGCGGTGAGCCAGGCGGTAGGCAGGCTGGCCCGGTTGTTGGTGACGTCGAGATAGGCCTCATCGAGCGAGAGCGGCTGAATGAGGTCGGTGAATTCCGCAAAGATGGCGTGGATCTGCCGCGACACCGATTTGTAGACCTCGAAGCGCGGTGGCACGAAAATCAGATCGGGGCAACGGCGCAGCGCGGTGACGGATGGCAGCGCCGACTTCACCCCAAACTTGCGCGCCTCATAGCTGGCGGCGGCCACCACGCCGCGTGCCGCGCCATGGCCTACCGCGACCGGGCGCCCGCGCAGCGAGGGATCGTCACGCTGTTCGACGGAGGCGAAGAACGCGTCCATGTCGACATGGATGATCTTGCGAGTCGGCTGCTGGCTCATGCCGAGCCATTTAGCACCAATAGAACGTAAAGGGAACGATTACCGAATAGGCTTGCAGGTGGACCTACCGGCGAGGGGTGGCTCCGCCAAGGGTGGTTTCGCGCTCCTTCTCCAACCGATCGACCTCCCGCTCGACAACCTCGCGGATAAATTTGGCGCGCCGGTTAGGCCCAATGAGATCGTCGATCCGCTCCGCCATGCCGTCAGGCAGGCGAACGACGGTTGTTTTTACTCCGAGCGGCGGTCTTCCCATGGGGGTGTCGTAACCCGGCTTGATGCCCATTCAATCGTTAGTTCAATAACCGATATCTGTTACTAGAATAATTCAGGGAGCTAGGTTATAAGCGATATCGGATAGCGTTCGGATCGCCATCGATCTGCGAGCGCGGACGATGGAGCAACAGCGATGGTGAACCGCGATATGTCCTCTGACGCCTCTCCGACCGGCACCTCGCGGCGAGGTTTGCTGCGCGGTCTGGGCCTTGCATCGACGATCAGTCTGGCGGTCACTCCCCCGTGGGCAACGGCTCTGGCCGCGCTCGAAGAGCGATATGAAGATCAGCCTGTCATCCTCAACCGAACCAAAGAGGGCCGATAGATAAGCCTGAGGCGCTATCACACGGCGGAAATTGCCTTCTCCGTCGTTGAGGCGGGCTTCCTCGATGACCATCTCCGCGACAGTCTGCACCGGGCAGGGGACGTTTCAAAACTGGCGCTTTGCTCTCACCTGCTCGACATGGGCGTGGCGGACGCATGGTGTGCCCAGAATCTCCGGCAAGATATATCCAAGGCACTGGCCTATGCGAACGCGACAGGCCTTGGCCATGACTGCCCCGAAATGGCTCGACTTGCGGTCATCCTCACACCCTATTGGAAATGGAACTACCCTGTCTTGATAGGTGACCCGCCGACGGATGACGGCGGGTTCACGACTGGCGAGGTCCGTCACCTCACCCGTGCCTTGCTGGAGCGGGTGCATGACGTGACCGGCCATCGCCGACCGAAAGGCTGGGCCCGTCGTCAGCGCGAGGCAACCCGATGATGTTGGCCACGGACCTGGACCACCTTCCGTGGCCTGTGCAAAAGGAGCTGCACCATGTTGCAGCCCTTCTGTTTGAGACTTTTGAGGAGGTCATCAAGGGCGCGTGCTCAGACCACCGAAGGAAAGGGCGCATCCTAGCGATCATCCTCCATGGTCAGCATGTCAGGGAAGAATGGGCGAAGCTCGCGCCCGCGGAAGCCTTCCAACTTATCGTCATTGTCAATCACGGTCGGCTTGCGCGCAGTGAGGGTGATTGGCGGATCGTGCGGGATCGGCTGCAAAGGGCCTGGGAGTTTGGTGAAATAAGCCGCCCGGTCCGCCTATCCGTCTCAGGATTGGATGGGACGAACCGCGCCGTGATGACAGGCGTGCCTCATTTTGTAGCGATCGCAGAGCAGGGTATCGCGCTCTATCAAATGGAGGGCTTTCGCCTGGAGACGCCTCGGCACCTGCCCGCGCAGGAGCGGGCCGGGCGAAGCGTGACCGAATTCCTGCGCTGGCATCGGCGGGGGAACGAGTTTCTCTCCGGGGCCCACTTTTACGGTAGCGAGGGTAATGCGCCGTTGGCAGCGATGCTGCTTCACCAGGCATGCGAGCATTTCTACCTTTGCGTGTTGTGGGCGGTGACCCTTCATGGTCCGCGCACCCATGCGCTCGATGTCCTTCGTGACGCTGCCGAGGCGTTGGACAATCGCCTACGAGAAGCGTGGCCGAGAGAGAACTATTTTGAGCGGCGGGCCTTCGGCTGCATCCGCCGGGCTTATGTTGAGGTGCGCTATGGGCGGTCATACCGCATCTCACCGGAGGAGTTAATCTGGGCTTTTAAGCGTGTGAAGGTCCTGCAGGAGATCGTGATTGGCGCTTGCGCAGATCACTATGGTTCGCTGCTCGTGGGGCCATCGATCCCGATGCTCTCACTTTATGACGCGCCGGTCGTGGCCGGGACGCTTCCCCCTGATGGCGGTCTACCGGCGCTACGCGACGCGCCACCAAAGCCGAGGCAGGGGAAAGGCTTGCAGGTTCACAGCAATCGCCTTCGCCCCGGCGGACGCTTCTGGCGATCCAACAGATTCATGAATTGGGTTTACGATCTCCTGGAAATCATGGTCGCGCTGAGCTTTTTCGTGGGCGGCGCGGGGGCGGCCTTGCTCTGGACCGGCCAAGCTCACTTGGGCCAAGGCGTTCAATCCGAGCCGGCTGATCCTTCAGCAGTGCTGGATTTCGACATCAAGGCGGACAGCATGCTCGGGGCGGTGGAGAAAATCGCAAGCCGTGCAGGATATCGCACAGCGACGAATGATGTCCTCTGGGAGGCGGGTTGGGCAGGATCCTATCGGGCCAAGGCGACCACCTTCGACGCCCTGTCCGACGTTCTTTATGGATCTGGGCTCTGTCCTGCAATCAGCGCCGACACCGTCACCGTGCGATCCTGCAACAAGACCAGCGCGCCGGTCACAGCGACAGTCGAATATGAGACGAAGCCCGATGGCGGCCTCACAATGAAGATCCTGAGATAAATCTGAGGACTAAGGGCAAAGCAGCGTGAATATGCATGGCGCCATTTCTCATGGGCGGTTATCTTCACACCGACGCGTGGACGATCCATCCACACAAATTGCGTCGCAAGCGTTCCTGATCATACCTGACCCCTCCTTGGTCAGGAACGCTTGTTTGGCATTTCGTGTGAGTTTGGCTAGAGGGCTGGCCGCGCCGGGGGGATTTCAGGGTCATCTGCGCCGCCATCGTCAGAAACGGGAGGGGGGATGCTGATGAACTTGTCACGTTTTCATGATCCGGCACTTCTGATGAAACTGGGAGGCGATCCGGAACTGGCGGACGATCCGTCGTTGGGCGAGGCCATCTCTCACGTCATGCAGCAGCCGACAAATGAGCGATGGCTTTTCGATATCGTGACGGACGATGGTCTGATGACCTACACGATCATCCAGAAGATCGCCCTGTCGCCGGAGTTCGAAAGCTGGAAGCAGGGCGGTGCCAATGGGGGAGCACAATCAAAGGCTGCCGCAGGCTGATCAGCGAATGGGGCCGCTCGCTTCGCGTTGCTATCCAAATAGGTCTAAATGAGTTATTAGACTAAGCGATGTGTGGATTGCAACGAGGGCACAAAATGACGAAACTTGGCTTGGCGCTTGCCGCAATCAGCGGACTGATTTCATCGACAGTCGGCTCAGCCGCATATGCGGACACCGCAAATGTCATCACTTTTCAGAGCGTGCCAAGAGCCAAGCGGTTTGTTCTGACGGCTCCGGCCGTAAGCCGCGATCCTGGAGCGGTCGCTGCGGTGAGCGGCGGGCAGCAAAATAGCAGCCTCGAAGCGGATTTCACGGCGCAAGGGGAGGGGGCCTTCCCCCTCGGATCGCCCATCGCCGCAAACTCCAGCATTGTGGTGCCTACGTGGATGCGCCTCGCGGCTGACAGGTCCGGGTTCGCGCCGTCTCCAGACCATGTGTTCGCGGGCTCGATCACAAAACGGACAAACGGCCCCTGCGACTATCCGGTTTACCGCCCCAACCATCACATCTCCCTGGAAGCCGAAAGTCGTAGGGCGACATTCTATCGCGCGATGGCGCAGGCTGCTTGCGACGCTGGCATTCCCGTCGTCCTGTTCGACGCGCTGATCACCCAAGAGAGCCGATACAATCCTGCGGCTCTTAGCCCTAAAGGAGCGGTGGGCATGTCGCAATTGATGCCAGCGCGCGCCCGCGCGCTCGGCGTGACGAATGCATGGTCGATCGAGGAGAACTTGGCGGGAGGAGCGCGCCATATGCGCGCATTGCTCGATGAGTTTGGCCGCTTCGACCTTGCCCTTGCTGCGTACAACGCCGGTGAGGGGCGGGTGCGAGGAAAGTGGCAGGTGCCACGGATCCGTGAAACCGTCGACTATGTCAGCACGATCCTCAAAACGATCCGGGATCTCCAACTGGGGGCAAACGGCTAACCCCGCTTGCCTCCCCCTGCATGGGGGCCCTTCTTGAAGGCGGCATCCGCTCGCAACGACCACTGGCGGCCAGTCGCGCCTGAACCGTCTTAGGTTGCGCGCGCCTGATGGATCTGTCGCAAAGCCCAAATCGAACCATCCAGATTCAGCTGACCCTTATGTGCCTTGGCAACCATGCCGTGGAAATAGGCGCCGGGTGAGCGATGGATCTCGTGGTTCTTAGATCGGTGTCGGACCAGCACCAGGCTCCAGAAGGTCCGCGCAAGGCCCATGGTCTCGATCGCGCTGGCAATGAGCTTGCTGCTGATCAGCATCGACGAGGCCAGAGTGCCGGTTGCGATAGCGAGCCCCTCATGGTCGAAACTTGCGGGTAGGTCATCTTTGCATTGTGCAAACAGGTCACGAGCCTCTGCGACCGTAATGCGGCAGGTCAATTCGTTGGCGCCTGGTTGAACGGAGCTTTGGTTGGCGCGAGCGGATTCTTGAGCGAAATCCGCGAAATTATCAGGCCTGATGCTTTGCGCTGTGGCTACTCTACAAAAAGAAGGTTGCTCGACTGTATGGTGTTGTCGCGATTCTTGTTCTGATTGGTCGCGAGTGGGTGCGTGATTTGCACAGCTTTTGCCAACGTTTTCCACAGCGTTCTGCGCAGCGGTGAGCAAGGGGGCTGTTAGGCGATGCAGGTCCAGTAACCTGGGCAACTGATCGATCCGTTTGATGCGAGCGGTGCTGGTTTGGATTAGGGACAACTGCTCTACGAGGACGGGATCTGGCACGAGGCGGAGATGAGCATTGATTTGCCGGAGCAGGCGGCGCAAGTCGGCAGAAGCTGCATGAAAGGCCAATGCGTCGCGCTTCAGCCGATCTGCTTGGCTTTGCAACTCTGACAATCGTGTCGTGAGAGGAAGCAGCGAATAACCCCGGCCGGAATAGGAACCGTCAGTTCCGCGACGGCTGGAGCGGCGGTGATTGCCCGTTTCATTATGCGGAAGGATGAGGCCGGCGCGTTTGAGCGCGCGGAAGATCGTCGTCATGGTTGCGGGAAGGACCCCGAGTTTGGCACCGTACCAATCATTCGCTCCGCCGATCAGGCCGCCGTGGGCGCGAATGTCCTCGGCGCGGGTTGCGCGTACCAGCCCGGCAAGATGCCTGACATTGCTACGGGAGAGGCCGATGCCGTTATCGTGGTGCCTGGCGAGCTCGTCCAGACAATGGAGGATCGCGCGCTTATGCTCTGCGGCATTCTCCGCTGGTTTCAAGTTTTCAAACGCCCGTCGCTCCCCGATTGCATAGCTGGCTTCGCGCAGCCGTCTGACATCCCGCTGCGCCAGATCGCCCAGCAGTTGGGTATAGGTCATCGTTCGCCCCCTCGTGTGAGAGGCCGTCGTCAGATAAAACTTCTCCGTGGCGCGAAACGCGCAACGCTTGACGAAGATGTCGAGATGGCTTAGCCGCCACAGACATTGGCGGTTTGTGAAGGAGTTCCTAGCTCCTTGGCTAAACTATCCTGCGTTGCCCGGCCCTCGCGCCGGGCATCGTTTTATGGGGCCACGGCCTGCTCTCCTGAATCTGAAACAGTGTCGACATTGCCTGGCACCATCGAGATGTCGGGCATGAGCTGCGTCATATGCTCAAGAATGGCGCTCATGAATGTGCG
Organism: Novosphingobium terrae; assembly: GCF_017163935.1. Lineage (NCBI taxonomy): Bacteria > Pseudomonadati > Pseudomonadota > Alphaproteobacteria > Sphingomonadales > Sphingomonadaceae > Novosphingobium > Novosphingobium terrae. The sequence continues at coordinate 8,182 of NZ_JABVZR010000003.1, forward strand.
CCTGTTTTCTCGGCGGATATCCCTGATGTAATCGCTGCATTCTTTGGGCAGCGTCAGGACCAGGACCCGATCTCCTTCAGGCCGTCCGGGCGGAATCTTGATAGTCTCGGGCGGAAAAAGTTTCCTGGATTTGAGAAGAATACGGTTAACGACCAGATCCCGACTGGGGAGGCCAGCGTCTCGCTTGAGTTGATCGATACGGTCGATACAGCCCTGCGAGACTTTGAATTTCCGTTGCTTTGCACCGAGTTGATAGACCTCCGCGCGAGAACGCCGTTTGGAGCGGGCCGATTTGCTCAGCTGCGAGTCTGGTGACGGAATCTCCATACTCGGCCCTTAAGAGAGCGGAGGCACCTCTGTCAATAAAAGGTAGTCAACTAGGAACAGGACTCCTGCTTGGCACGTTGGTAGAGTGACGATGGATAGCCGCCTTCGGCGGATTCGGGAGATCAAACGTGGTTAAGGGCAGTGCTGAGGACGTGAGATCGCCCTTGGCGGTTAAAGTCGGCAAAAATCTGAAGCGGCTCCGCGAACTGGCCGATCTCACACAGGCCGATCTCCATGTGCTGACCAGCGTTGGCCTCAGTCATATTTCCCGCATCGAACGCGGGGTAGGAAACCCGACCCTGGATATGATGGAGGCCTTGGCGATCGGTCTCAAATGCGAGATCCGCGACTTGCTTCAGGATCCGCCGGCCGAGGCATAATGGGCGTTTCGCCCGGATAGTGCGATCGGCAAGGCGAGGCGCGGGCTTGTGCCTTGGTGACGCCTGCTCATTTTGTCCGACGACCGATTGCAAACGCGTGTAAAAAATGCGAACGGTTTGCAACAGCAACATTCCGTAACAAACTCTGCGAGATGGCGCGCGAGGCCTAATCGTAGGCTAACAGCGGGCAGGAGGTTCCAACCAGGGGAAGTTTCCTCCCTAACGGTATAGTACGTCGAGAAAATCCCTAAGACGAATAGGCTACGGATTTTCCCGTGATGTATATAAAACACGATAAAATATAATTCCTCCGGCGTCGCAAAACTACTTTTTCGAATGCGCGAAAGTGTAGTTGGAGAATCGCGCGAAATGGGAGCGATACCGCTCACATTTGGTTCCGGTTCATTTCATCGATGGCCTCGCTGGCCGTTCTTCGGGAGGAATTTGTGAGGGGTGATGATGCCGAAGCAGTTCGATGTTATCAGGACACGCAGATCGAGCCGGGCCATGCCGGCAGTCAGGTTTCCCAGCAGCCTGCGTCTGAGGAACAGCAGTCAGAACGGGTGAGGGCAGGCGAACGGGTGGCCCGTCGCTGCAGGGTTTTGGCACAGGAGCGAGGCTGGGACGCCAGGAAGTTGGCGCAGAACGCTGAGGTTAGTCTGGCCGTTGCCACGCGTGCATTGAGCCTTGATGCCGGAGAGCTGCGGGCAGGCCATCTTGAACGGATCGCAAACGCTTTCGATTGCCCGCCCGAAGACCTATTCCTTCCGGTCTTTGGCCTTGGAGAGAAATAGATAGAGGGTCGACCGGCCCACTCCGAGGGTCTTGGCGACCGTATCGATGGTCGCGCCCGGCTTTTCCAACATCGCGTTGATGTCAGGGCGCTGGTCCTCGGTCAGCTTTTTGGGCCGGCCGTTAGGGCCTCCTTCTGCCGCGATCTGCGCATTCTTTTCCGCGACCATAAAGCGGCAGTGGCGGTTCAGAAGGGTCAGGACATCCGGCTTGTTGCCGGTGCTGCCTTGAATGACGGTGCCCTCGGAAAGGAAGCTCACATCAACCCCCAAGGCGCGCCATTCCGCGAGAAAGCGGATGAGGTCCGGCGAAGAAGCGCCGCAGCAGGTGATGGAGTAGAAGATTAGGCTATCGCCAGCCTCAACGCTCTTTCCGGCTCGGCGCAGCAATTTTAGGAGATGCGTGCGCGACAGGTTGGTGATCGTAATCTGGACGTCGGTCATCTCTTCGAGGGCATCGAGCTGAATGTCTCGCGATGGCCCGGAGGTCGTCTCGAACAGCAGAGCGATACGATTGGCCACGATGTTTCTACCCCAAAAGCGCGATCCGGAACTCTTGGAAGGCCGGGTCTCATACCCTCGTTAGGAACGGCGCGTCTTTGTTTCAATCCCGTGCCACGGGGTTTCCCCACGGCGGCTGCGATCATTTCGCACGTTAACCCGATCTTAACACTTGCCAGAAGTCCAGATAGGTCTAAATGAGTTATTGGAAATGCCGGTATCGCCATGACGTGCGATGCTGCAGTTCCAAAGCCCGGCATTCAACATGCCGGGCTTCCCGATGGGTTTGACTCAATCAACAGGAGCAATGGGATGACGAAACTCCAGAATTTGGTGAAGAAGCATGGCGAGAAGGCCGCCGTCGTGGCCGCGGTCGCAGCCTTCGGCATGGTCGGCGCCGCTGAGGTGGCGATGGCCGGCACGGACACCACCTTCAATACGGCACTGACCAGCTTCACCAACTTCCTCTCCGGTTCGGGCGGCAAGATCATGGCGATCCTGTCGGTGGCCGGTGGCCTGGTCGGCCTCGCCTCGGGCCGCTTCAGCCTCAGCCAGGTGGCCATTCCCGTCGGTGTAGGCGTCGGCGCCGGCACCGGTGGCCCGATCGTGACCTCGATGGTGACCGCCACCATCTGAACCTCTTGCCGGGCTGTCTTCTGATAACCTGGCTCCTCCCGTGACGGCGGCTGCCTGATGGACAAATACTCCATCCCGAAACACCTCGATGACCCAGAGCTCTTCGGCTTCTGGACCATCGATGAGTTCATCATGATGATCCTCCCCTTCCTGTGGGGGATCATCGCCGGGCATGTCGTTATCGGCGTTCTCCTCGGTTGTGTTGCATGGTTTGCCTATCGCAAAGTCAAATCCGGCCGCGACCTCGCATGGATCATCCATGCGGGATATTGGCATCTGCCCGCTGAATTCTTCGGCTTGAAGGCGATGCCGCCGTCACACTTCCGCATTCTGGCAGGGTAAGCATGGATCTCGATCTCGCCCATGGCCGCGCGCAAAGCGTGCTGCGCCAGCGCAACATCCTGGCCGGCGTGTCGGTCGCGCTTTTTGCGCTCCTGCTGTTTGCGGGCACCAAAGCGGTGTCGCGCGATCGCGAGGTGATCCTCGTGCCCACCATGCACAGCGATATGACGCTGAGCAGCAATGGCGTGAGCCATGACTATCTTGAGATGGTCACGCGCGATGTTGCAGCGGTCGCGCTCAACCGCTCGCCGGAATCGCTGACCTATTGGATGAACAGCATTCTTGCGCTCACCGATGAGCGCGCGCGCGGCGATGTGAAAGCGGCCCTGATCAAGGTGGTTGCCGAGCAGCAGGGCACGCAGATCGCGCAATATTTTACCCCCGATGCGATGACGGTCGATCCGGCGAAGCTGACCAGCCAGGTCGGCGGGATCGTCCACACAGTGGTCGCCTCCAAGGAGGTCACCTCCGAGCATCGGACCTTCAAATTCACCTGGGCCTACAACGGCGTGTCGCTGCGGCTCATGGGCTTTGGCGTGGTGCAAAAGGCGGACGACAAGAAATGATCACTCCATGCTTGAACCGCGCTGCGCCTTTCCAGGCGCGTGCATTGCGCTCCCTTGGGGGCAGTATGCTGCTGGTCGGCGCGTTGAGCGGCGCGGGTGCGGCCCATGCGGACCAGAATATCATGGCCGCCGACAATGGGACGATCCGCTGCGAGGCCTCGGCCAAAGACCTGACGCGCATTTCCCTGAAGGATGACCAGTTCGCCTCCGTCTCGAAAATGCAGGCGGAAAATCCCGCCGAGGATTTTCAGGTGGTCAACGAGCCGGTGCGCGGAGACATCTACCTCTCGGTTCCCAGCGGCTATCCCAAGCCCAACCTCTCCTTCTTCGGGACCACCAAGAAGGGCTTCGTCTACAAATTTCTCTGCGCCGTGGGAGGGGCTGAGCCGCGACAGGTGTTTGTCGCCAATGTGGATGGCGAGGAGGCGCGCAGCGCGAGCGATGTGATTCCCTCAGGACTGGCGCCGGGTGAGTCCGCTGCGCGGCTGATCTCGGCCATGTATGAGCAGCGACCCGTCGAGGGCTATGAGGTCTCCTGGCGCTCGCGCATGCCCGTCACCACCGGCTCGCTCAAAGTGCAGCTGGTCGGGGAATATGTCGGCGGCGAGGTGACGGGGAAGATCCTCAAGATCACCAATGATGCTGCCGCGCCCGCGGTGCTGAGCGAAGATCAGGTTGGCCCGAGCGACGCCGTAGGGGTCAGCATCACCAATGCGAAGCTGGCGCCGGGACAGGTCACAATGGCCTATGTCGTCGTGCGCTCGACTGCCCAGGGAGATCAGTGATGGCCTCGGCACCTTCGAGCAACACGCCACCGACCGATGATAGCGGCGCGGCCGCGCTCGACAGCAATCTGCGGGCCAAGCGCCGCCAACAGCTCATCATGTGGTCGCTCATCGGCGCCACGGCGCTGGGCGGCGGATGGTGGATCATGTCCCCGGCGGGCACGCAGAAGCCAGCGCTGGAAAGCGCCAGCCAGGCCAATGAGGCCAAAAGCGTCAAGATTTCGACCGATGACATGGTCAACCACAATCTGGCCGACAAAGAGTGGCAGAGCCTTTCGGAGAACCAGCTCGCCACGCAGGGCAACCAGATCAAAACTCTGCAGGGCGACAGCACGCGCATCGACGAGTTGCAGAAGCAGATCCAGGACCTTCAGGGGCAGAACTCGAACCTGAAAGCCGATGGCGGCAAGGTGCTGTCGGCCTATCAGTCCGAGAATGAGCAACTGCGCACGCAGATCACCCAGCTCTCAACGCAGGTCCAGCACGCAATGGCGGGGCCCTCAGCGATGTATGGGCCGGGCGGGCAGCAAGCCTATCAGCGCGCGAACGGTGCTGGAGCGCCCGCGCCGGGCGCTGGTGGTGGTCCAAGCGCCCCCGGCGGCGCACCGGCGGCAGCCCGGGTCAAAGAGGTGCGGCTGATCAATTTCAGCGGCGATGGCAGTGGGTCAGCGACGCGCATCACCTCGACAAAGACCACGCAATACAGCGACAGCGAAAACTACCTGCCGCCCAACTCGATCGCCAGCGCGAAGGTTGTCGTTGGGGTTGATGCCACCACCAACACGCGCAGCCAGACCGATCCTCTGCCAGTGGTGCTGCGCATTATGGGGCCGGCCCGCTCCGTCTATGCGCAAGGCAAGCTGCTCAAAACCGATATCGTTGGCTGCATGGTCAATGGCGCGGCCATGGGCGACCTCTCGTCCGAGAAGGTCTATGTGAAGCTGCAGCGCATGACCTGTCAGCAGCCGGGCGGACGTGTCGCTGTCTCCGAGGTGAAGGGCTTTATCGCCTTTGGCGGCAAGACCGGCGTGCGTGGCCGCGTCGTGAGCCGCGTCGGCAATCTGGTCGGCAAGGCGGCCATCGCCGGTATCCTGGGTGGCTTTGGTCGCGGATTCTCGGCCAACTCGACCTCGTTCCTGACCTCGCCGACGGTGAGCGTCAACGGGCAGCGCTCGACGCTTTCGCCCACCGACATCATCCAGGGTGGCCTGGGGCAGGGCGTCGCGTCCACTGGCGAGATGGTGTCGCATTATCTGATCGAGCGGGCCGAACAATATCAGTCGGTCATCGAGATGCCCACCGGCCTGGATGTGGAAGTCGTGTTCCTCGATGGCGTTTTTATTCGCAATTAAAGGTAGTCAACCATGAGCAGAACCAGCCTTTTGGCGATATTTTTCGCGACTATTCTGTCGGGATCGAGCCTCTCTGCTGCGCCCTCGTCGACACAGACTCCGCCCGAGCCCAAGCCTGTGGTGCTGCGCAGCGATACGGTCGCGAAGTTGCTCGCGGCCCGTTTGCCCAAGACCCAGATCAGCAAGGTCGATTGCTCGCGCGTGCAGGGCCTGTGCGAAGTCCAGGCGGGGCAGAACCTCTTCTACATCGATGGGAGCGCCCGCTATCTGGTGATCGGCCGCGTTTATGACATGGAAACCCATCAGGATCTGACGGCTGCGCGGCTGCTCGATCTCAATCCCGACCTGATGCTGTCCGGCGCGCCTTCGGCGCAAGGCAGCGGCGTGGCCGAGACCGCGCTGGCCGGGGCCGGATCTGCGCGCGCCGCACCGTCGCCGTCTGCGGGCCCGGGGGCGCCTGCTCTGCCCACCAATGTGTCTCTGGCGAGTCTGCCGGCCAATGGCGGGATCACCTGGGGCGGGAAGGGGCCTTCGGTCACGGTCTTCAGCGACTTTCACTGCGGCTATTGCAGGGCCTTGCATCAGGCCCTCAAGGCTATGGGCGTGCGGGTCACCGAACGCCCGATCTCGGTGCTGGGCACGCGGGCCATTTCCGATGCGGTGATTTGCGCTGAGGACAAGCAGGAGGCCGTCGAAAAGGCCTATGGCGATCAGGAGGTGGCCAAGCGCGCCTGCGACACCACGGGGCTCGATGCCAATGAGCGTTTTGCCCATGAGCATGGCTTTACCGGAACGCCTGTGATCGTGCGCGCCGATGGCGCCGTGGTGCTGGGCTACCGCCCCCGCGAGTTCCTCGAAGCCTGGCTGAAGGGAGCGGCGTGATGGCCCGGCCGCGCAAATTCTGGCGGGCGGCTGTCGCCCTGAGCGCCCTGCTGGCCGTTCCGGCCTGCGGCATGTTCCATGAGAATGTCAAAGGCGGCTTTGCCTGCGCCGCGCCGCGCGGCGTTTGCGCGCCGTCGACCACAATCGACAATGATGCGCTCTCTCAGATCAAGGCCGGCGAAGGCAATCACGGCGCCCAACCTCAAGCTGGTGACGATGCTGCGATCCTGCGCCCGGCGGGCGATGCCCGTCCAGCGCTCAAGGTGGTGGTGCCGGCGTGGCGGGACGGCATGGGACGCGTCCATGATCGTGTCACCCTTTACGCACCGGTCAGGGTGAGGGGCTGGAAGCCTGCTGACGCGGCCCATGAGCGGGTGATGATGGCGATGGCAGAGCGCCGCGAAGGCTTGCTCGGGGTTGCGGAACGCGCGCCTGAAGCGGGTCTGCCCGATGGCGTGGTGACCCCGGAAAGCGGGCCACATCTGTCGGCGGCGGCCGTCACCAATCCTGACATCGCAGCGCAGAAGCTGGTGGCCCCCAATATCGCGCCCGCGCTCGATGCCATCCGGGACAAGGTCCGCACCATCCTGTCGCGCGCCACGCCACCGCCGACCATGGCGCAAGCCGTGGCGTCGCCGCCCGCCGCCTCGCCCACCACGTCACCCACTGCGCCATCGGCGAAGCCTGGAGCGGCATCGCCCCTCGCTGCCGTCAGCTTCCCGCCCAAGGATTGAAACCATGATCGGCCGCATCCTTGAGTTGTTGACCGGCGACGCGAGCAGCCCGGAGCGCGAGAAGCGCCCCGATGCCGTGCCGATGTTTTCGGCCTTCCTGGGCTATCGCGCTTTCGAGCCGGAAGAGAAGATCTTCTTCCAGCGCCGCTCACGCGGGTTCATCCTGGAGCTCTATCCGCTGATCGGCGCGGATGAGCGGGTGGCCGAGACGCTCAACTCGCTGGTCGCCGATCTCCTCAAGCCCGGCTGCGAATGCCAGATCACCAATTATGCCGACCCGCGCATTGCTGAAAAGCTGGCGGTCTGGGCGCTCCCTCGCGTGAAGGCGGGCGGCGTCTTCGCCCGCATGGCGCAATATCGCCTCGACATGCTCAAGCGGGGTGTCTGGAAGTCGCTCGCGAGTGATGGCCCCTTCGTGCTGCGCCAGTTCCGCGTCATCCTCTCGGTGAGCGTCTCGGAGAAGTCGGCCCTCAGCGTGAGCGAACTGGTCGGCGTCCGCCAGAGCGTGGTGTCGGCGCTGCAGTCGATCAATGTGGGCACGCTGACTTGGGGGCCGACCGAGCTCATCCGCTTTATCGACGATGTGCTGTGCCCGTCGAGCGGGGCAGGGGATGAGGCCCCCGAATATTCCTCCTATGACCCGATCAACGAGCAATGTGTGCGCCGGGATCTGGTCACCCATATCGATCCGCGCCGCATCATCCTTGAGGCACCTTCGCTGCGCCCTTCGGAGGCCAGTGTCGACGGCCAGTATGAGATGGTCGACTATTCGCCGCATCGCTTCGATGTGCGCTCGATGTCGGTCCGCTATTTCCCGGAGCGCTGGGCGCCCTGGGATACGGCCAAGATCATCGGCGACCTGTTCGACACGCAACGCTGCCTGCCCTGTCCGGTGCTCCAGACCTTGTGCATCGTGATCCCCGACCTTGAGGTGATGGAGGCCAAGGTCAGCTGGAAATTCACCCGCACGACCTCGCTCGCCGACACGCAATCCGCGCGCTTCCTGCCACAGTTGAAGCGCCAGTCCGAGGAGTGGCAGCATGTCTCGACCCAGATGAAATTGGGGCAGAAGCTGTGCAAGGTCTATTACAGCGTCAGCATGATCTCGCCGCTGGGCGAGGGGGATACCAACGCCGCCAAGATCAAGCAGATCTACAAGGGCGCGGGCTGGGATCTTATCGATGAGACCTACCTGCAGGCCGGCAGCCTGCTCGCCAGCCTGCCGCTGACGCTGGCGGACGGCCTCTCATCGGACCTTGATCGCATGAAGCGGTTTCGCAAGGTCCTCTCCTTCAACGCCGCCTCGCTGGCCCCTGTGCAGGGCGAGTACAATGGCGGCATCCACCCCCATCTGCTGTTCCTCGGGCGGCGCGGCCAGCCCATGTTCTGGTCCCCCTTCGAGAATGGGGCGGGCAATCACAATGTGGCGATCGCGGGCAAATCCGGGTCGGGCAAATCGGTGACGCTGCAGGATCTGACGGCGAGCTTCACGGGCGTCGGGGCGAAGGTGGTGGTGATCGATGATGGTCGCTCCTTCGAGCATATGGCCAAGGCGCTCGGCGGCCGGTTCGTCGAATTCCGCCTGTCGTCGGGCATCAGCGTCAATCCCTTCCGCATGATCGACGCGGACCTGGCCGCCGCCGATCAGGACTATCTGGTCGATTGCCTGGCCATGCTCAAAGCCATCATCTCGCAGATGGCCCGGTTCGAGGATCGCCTGAGCGATACCGAGCGCGGCCTGATCGATGCTGCCGTCAATGACGTCTGGAAGGCAAAAGGGCGTGACGCGCAGGTCGATGACATCATGGCCGCACTGCGCGCGATCGATCATCCCGCAGGCAAGGATCTGGCGACCGCTCTCCTTCCGTTTGCTGCCGAGGGCACCTTCGGCCAGTTTTTCACCGGCGACGCGAACCTCGACCTCTCGGCGGGGCTGACCGTTTTCGAGCTGTCCGATCTCTCAGCGCGCGAAGAGCTGCGCAGCGTTGTGCTGACGGCCATCATGTTCCTGGCCTCGCAGGCGATGCGCAAGCTCGCGCGCACCACGCCCAAGGCGCTCATTATCGATGAGGCCTGGCAAATGCTCAAGGGCGGCGCGATGTCGGAGTTTGTCGAGGTCTACTCGCGCACCTGCCGTAAATATGGCGGCTCGCTGGTGACCGCCACCCAGTCCATCAACGACTTCTACAAATCGCCCGGTTCGCAGGCAGCACTGGAAAACTCTGACTGGATGCTCGTCCTCCAGCAGAAGCCCGAGACCATCGCGGATTTCCGCAAGTCCGACCGCTTCGAGATGGACAATCAGACCGATGCCCTGCTGCGCTCCTTGAAGCGCCATGGCACGGAATATTCCGATATCCTGATCCGCGGCCCGGAGATGCAGGCCGTTTGCCGTTTAGTTCTCGATCCCTTCTCGGCCACACTCTATTCCTCCAGCCCCACGACCTTCGGCAAGATCGAAGCTGCGATCGGCGCGGGCGCTTCGATGGCCGAGGCGATCGAGGCGGTGGCCTTCGACCGGCCCTGGCACCTTGAGGCGGAGGCAGCAGAATGATGCGCCCGCCCTGGCGGCGCAGTGGTTGGGGCGCTGCGATCGCTGCCTCGATGCACCTTCTTGGCTGGGTCGCGGTCAACCTGCTCACGGCGGCAGGCACGCTCCTGCTGGTGGGTTTCGCGATCGGCAGCTTCACTCTGCCCGGCATGATGCTGCAGCTGGCCAATCTGGCCGACCGTTATGCTGCGGCCGATGTCGTGCGGCGCGGCGCTTTTGATCTCGTCCTCATCAAAGGCGCGGTCCTCATTTTCGCGATCGTCTGCCTGCTGCGGCGCGGCAGTCTGTTTCGCATCTTCAGCTACGAAAGGGACGATGATGTCTGAGACATCAGCCGCCGCAGCAGGGGCGCCCGATACGCCCGTGGACGCGCCTGCCAATGCTGCGCCGCCGGCGCGCGCCGCAGGCTCCACACTTTGGCGCCGGGAATTCCTCGGCGTGCCCGCCGGCCAGCTGGCTTTGGCCATCGCCCTGATCGGGGCTGTGGGCTGGGGGGCGTGGACCACGCGCCAGTTGCTGGCGCTGGAGCATAAGGTCCATCCGATCGTGCGGATACAGCTCGGCGAGCTGGTGGGCGAATATGTCCGCAGCGAAGCGCGATCCGGCGTGCCTGCTGACCAGCTCCCGGTTCAGACAGCAGCCTTCATGAAGATCCTCAACGGCGCGGTGGAAGCCAGGGCGCAGGGCGGGGCGATCATCATGCTCAGCAACGCCGTGGTCGATGGCGACGTGCCCGACATCACGCAGGCGGTGCGTCAGGATGTCTATGCGAGGATCCAGCGTCCGGCCGAGGGCAAGGCGCCCGACACCACCGAGCAGATGAAGCAGTTCTTCCAGCAGGGGGCGGCAAGCAGTGGCGCGGGCCAGTGATCTGCAGCGCGGCGGCATTGCCGCCGGATCGGGCGGCGCCTTTCCGCGCCCGTGGCTTCGGCGCTGGGGTCTGCTGCTTGGCGGCGGCTGCGCCGTGCTGGCGGTGATTCATCTGCGTGCCTGGCACGACACGCATGGGCTGTTCATCAATGCCACGGATTCGCTGCCCAATTGGGCGCTGCTGGTCGAGGCCAGCACGTTCCCGCGCCGCGGCGACTATGTGCTGTTCCGCCCGGGCCGCAATCCGCTGGTGACGGCCCATTTCGGGGCGAGCCCGCCGCCCTTCGCGAAGATCGCCTACGGTGTTCCTGGCGATGTCGTCACGCGCGCGGGCAATGCCGTGCTGATCAATGGGCATGAGGTCGCCCGGCTCAAGCCATTTTCCCGGCAGGGCGAGCCCTTGGCGCCTGGCCCGCTGGGCGTCGTGCCGCGCGGCTGCATCTACGCGGGCAGCCCGCATAAGGACGGATTTGACAGCCGCTATGCGGCCATCGGCTTTGTCTGCACCGATCGCCTGCTGGGCACGGGGAAGCCGATCCTGTGAGCAGGCGCCTCCTCTTGCTCGGCGGAGCCGCGTTGCTCGCCTGCTGCCTCGCGGGGACTGCCCAGGCCAAGGACTATGGCATCATGGGAGCGACCTTCCCGATCGCGGAGCCAGATCTTCTTGAGGTTATCCGTGCGCGGCTCCTGCGCGCCCAGCAATTGGGTGAACTCGATCGGATGAACCAGAAATTTGTCGAGACAGCGCAGGCGGCGGTGCGGCGACCCAAGCCCGTCGCGGGCATCACGCCTGCGAAAGAAACGCGTGAATGGCTCTTCGATCCGGGCATCACGATCTCGGAGGATATCCGCGACGCGAAAGGCAACATGATGGCGGCCAAGGGCCAGAGATTTAACCCGCTGCACTATGTCGGCCTGCATCGCAGTTTCGCGTTTATCGACGGTGACAGCCCTGAAGAAATGGCCTGGGCACTCGCGCAAGGCGATCCCGACAAGCTCTGGATCGTCATGGTCAAAGGTTCGCCGCTCGACCGCATGAAGGAGCTCAAGCGGCGCTTCTATTTCGACCAGCAAGGCGTGCTGACCGGTCGCTTTGGCATCACCCACACCCCCGCCCTGCTGACCCGCAAGGGCGATGGCCTCGAAATCCGTGAAGTGGCCCTCGCGCGCAAGGAGGCGCTTCACTGATGCCCGGCCAGAACCCGCCCGATCAGAACCGGCCCGACCTGTACGCGCCAGATCAGCCACTAACGCGCGAAGAGACGCAGCGCGCGCCGCGCGAGCCCGCTTCCGGCGGCGCCCTCCGCTGGCTGAGCGATCGGATCCCGATGCCAATGGCCGCTCCCGAGACCGAGCGCCTGCGGCGGATGCGTCATACGATCATCGGCATCTGCCTGGCGCTCGCCTTGACGGTGCTCGAATGGGAGCCGCTGCTGAAGCTGGGCGGCTGCTATGCCTTCGTCGCCCTGCAGGCGCTGGTGCTGGCCCTTGTCCTGCTCACCCTGATCTGGGCCCGCGCGAAATGGCGCGCCGATCAGGCCTGGCTCTACCGCGATCAGGGAGAGGGCGAATGATGCGGCGCGTCTTCGCCTTCCTGGCCGCGCTCTTTCTGGCGGCGACAGCGCCAGCGGTCGAGGCGCAGACCTCTGCAACCTGCCACGGCCATTTCCCGAACCCGATCACCGATGTGTGCTGGGATTGCCTGTTTCCTCTTTCGATTGGCGCCTTTGATCTGTGGCCTAGCAGTCGTCCCGATCCCAAAAATCCTGCCTCGCCGATCTGCCTGTGCGGCCTTCGGCCCGGTCTGGAGTTCGGCTTCTGGGAGCCCGTCAGGTTGATCGATGTGACGACCAAGCCCTTCTGCTTTCCCAACCTTGGCGGCATCAGCATCAATCCGGGCATGTATCTGGGGAACGGCCATGTCTCGGGCTCCGCCCAGAAAGGCGGCAACACCGAGATGACCGCGCAATATCAGGCGCATTATTACGTCTATCCGCTCTTCTATCTCCTTGAGCTGCTGAGCGATTTCATCTGCTTTGAGCAAGCCTCCTTCGACCTTGCCTATATCACCGAGGTCGATCCGACCTGGCAGGACGATGAGCTTGCGGTGATGGTCTATCCTGAAGCCGTGGTCTTCGATTTCCCCCTGGCACAGCTTGCCTGCGCGGGGGACTGCATCATGGCCAATGTCGGCCTGCCGCTCGATGAGCTTTTTTGGTGCGCGGGCTGTAATGGCTCGATGTATCCGATGAGCGGCAACATCGGCAACAACACGACGATGGACCAGTCCATGCGCCTCGCCGCCGAGCGCATGGTCTACAAGATGCACCGCACTGCGCTCGCCTGGGGGACCATGGGCAGTCAGGGCGTTTGCGGCAAATACATCATGCCGATCATGCAAAAGCAGCAATATCGCCTGCAGATGGTGAACCCCGTCGCGGCCACCAGCGGCCGCTTTGCCTGCCAGCCTCCCGGCGGCTCGACTGTGCTGCAGACCACCTCTCACACCTACCCGGTGGTGGGCGAGGACGTGGGCTACCTGCTGTGGCGCAAGCGCAATTGCTGCGCGTTCTGAAGGGGGGGCGTGCCCATGAGAAAGATTCTGATCATCGCTGCCGCCACCCTCGCCATTTCGAGTGTCGGCGCGGTGCTCGCCCAGACCTCGGTCGATGGCCTCAATCTCGAAGCCGTGGAGGCAAAGGCCAAAGCCCATGCTTCTGATGCGGCCGATTTCGTAAAGGGCATCCTCGATCGGCAGGCCCATGTGAGCGCAGAGCAGACACAGCAGGCGCAGTCGATCGTGCAATCTGCCAACGACCAGATCGCGCGGGCGGCGGCGAGTGCCAAGCCGGGCGGCGTGTCGGCAGACGGGGTGGATCTCGATGATCTGGTCGCCCATGCCGGGCAAGTCGTGAAGCCCGATGACCATTCTGCGCCGGTTTTCGTGGCCTTCGCGAGCCTGTCGATGCCACAGGATGCGCTGAGCCGCCTGATCGCTGATGTGTCGCGGGCAGGGGGCATGGTGGTGTTCCGTGGCTTCTCGGCAAATGGCGGCGGCGCCTTTCGCGAAGGACTGGCCAAGGCCATGCCCAAGGACGGGATGCCGCACGTCGGGATCGATCCGCGTCTCTTCAAGGCCTATCATGTCGAAGCGGTGCCGACCTATGTGGCGGCGTCATCCAGCTTTGAGCTTTGCTCGGGGCCGGATTGCCAAACCGCGCCGCCCCCCTTTGATCGCATCACCGGCAATGTGACCACGCATTTCGCGCTGGAAACGATGGCCGATGGCAATGGTCCTGGCGCGCCTGTCGCCAAGGCGGCGCTCAAAAGGCTGGACGGTCAGGAATGAGACGCGCGTCCGCCCTGATCTGCTTTGCCGGTGTCTGCGCGCTCTTCGCGACCTCGGTGCTGGAAGCCCAGACCGTCGATCCGCGCGCGGCGGCCGCCGATGTGGCAGGTCAGCTTCAGGGGCAGCTCAATTCAACCGTATCGAGCCAGGCGACTACCAATCAAGTGCCTGGCTATACCGGCGCCAGCCTGTCGCAGTCAGGCTATGCTTCAAACCCGAGCGCCCTGGCCTCCGATGGCGCGGTGCAGGCGACCACCAGCGACACCTATGCGCTGGTCACCAATAAGGATCGCCCGACGGTCGACACATCGACGCTGGGGCTGACCTCGGCCAAGACCGTCGAGACCGATCCGACCTCCTACTCCGGGGTCGCGACCACCACATCGCAGGGAAGCTGCCAGTCCGTCTCCACGACGACCAGCTCCACCACCAGCTATTATGATTCCTGCCAGATCGGCAGCACGGAGAAGGATAGCACGGTCACCTGCAATGTCGGGTGGAAGGACACGGGCAGCACTGCCTACCAATATCAGTGCCATATCCAGACCATCGAGCAGCTGGCGACGGCGGCCGGCCAGACCACCGCGACGCCCACGGCGGGCGTGGCCAGTGATTGCACAGCCCTTGCCGCCGCGACAGACTGCTCGATGACCGGCTCCTCGATGCAGCAGGGCATCTCGGAACCTCCTCTGACGAACCCCGTCGCCGGCGGCGCGGCGCTCTGGCGGCTCGATGAGGAGGATCGGACCTACAGTTGCGGCTCGACCCATCCGGTGATGGGCCAGCAGAGCGCGTCCCAGCAGATCTCCTACGCCGGGCCGCGCGGCACGGTGAACGCCTGGTGGAACATTGCGGTTCCCGGCACGGTCGATGCCGGTAGCACCTCGACCTACACCGGGTCAGTGATTGATGACTCGGCCTGCCAGAGCCAGATCGGCTCGATCAGCTGCCCGACGGGCTCGACATTGCAGGGCGGCATGTGCGTCAGCACCATGGCCGCCACGCTCACCTACAACTGCCCCTCGGGCTGGACGCTCTCGGGTTCAACCTGCACCCAGACCCAGCATGCGACCAGTTCGGTGACAGGCTATTCCTGCCCCGGCAATTATGTGCTGAGCGGTTCGACCTGCACATCGACCCAGACCGCCGGCGTCTCGGGATACACCTGCCCGGATGGCTACACCCTTGATGGTACGAGCTGCCACGAAACGCTGACCAAGGCCCCGGTCGTTGCGGGCTATAGCTGCCCGGAGGACTACACGCTTCAGGGGACCACCTGTTTCAGGAGCTTCACGCAGCCGGCGACGCCCAACTACAATTGCCCGACCGGCTACAGCCTGACCGGCACCAGCTGCCAGATGACCACCCAGGCCGCCGCTGTCTTGTCCTACAGCTGCGCCGCTGGCTGGACGCTTGATGGCGATCTTTGCAAACAGGCCGCGAATTACGCAGCCGCGCTCACCTATGTCTGCCCGTCAACCTGGACGCTGAGTGGATCGACGTGCCAGCAATCCTCGACCTATGGCGCGAGCCTGATCTACGTCTGCCCAGATGGCTGGTCGGTGCAAGGCGCCAGCTGCCAGCGCAACACCTCCTATCCTCCGTCGATCAACTGGTCATGCCCTGATGGCTGGAGCCTCAACGGCAACACCTGCTCCCAGACCACCACCTATGGCGCCAATGTCAGCTATTGGTGCAATGATGGCTGGGCGCAGAACGGGGGCACCTGCTCGCAGCAAGCTTCGACGCCTGCTGGCGTCACCTATGGTTGCCCTGACGGCTATAGCCTTGACGGGACGACCTGCTCGCAGATAGCAACCTATCCCATCACCTGGACGACCGTGAACCCCGGCGTTGGCTGGTTCTACACAGGCAGGCCAAATCCCAGCAACCCTTCGGAATTGCTGATGGCCAACACCATCTATTCGCAGTCTTGCGGCCCGAGCGTCAGGTTTCAGGCGGTCTATTGCGGCCTTCCCGTTATGGCGAATGGTTGCGTCGACATGTCGAGCATGAACATCGCCTTCGTGACCTTCGTAGCCGGCAACTCGGATCAATGCCTCTATCGTCCTGGACAGCAGGCAAATTGCTGGAGCGGCGGCACCTGGAACGGATCGCAATGCGTTGCCACCGTCTCGCGCGCTGCCAGCGTGGGCTATGTGTGTAACGGTGGTCAGACGCTCTCCGGCACCACCTGCTATTACACGATCAACCAAGCCGCCAATGTCGTCTACAGCTGCAACGATGGTTCACAGCCCTCAGGAGATGTCTGCACCGTCACCAACACAAGGGCGGCCACGGCCAGCTACTCCTGTCCTTCGGGCGGCTCCTTCGACGGGAGCCAGTGCCAGTTTTCCGAGAACCAGGCCGCCACGCCAACCTACAACTGCCCTGCCGGTGGATCTCTGAGCGGCACAACCTGCACCTTGGTCACGAGCCAGGCGGCAGTCGCCAATTACAGCTGCCCCACAGGCGGAACGCTCGACAGGACCACCTGCGACTACACCAACGTTCAGCCCGCTCAGGCGGTCTATGGTTGCCCTTCGGGCTCGGTCCTGCAGGGCACCATGTGCTTTACGACCGACACGCAACTCGCGGCGGTGACCTATGCCTGCCCCAGCGGATACGGGCTCGACGGATCGACCTGTATCAAACAGGTCGGCATGGCGGCAACCGTCATCACGGCCTGCCCATCGGGCTATCTGCTGGTGGGCGACACCTGCACCGAAACGCTGACCGTTCCCGCGACCGTGCATTACGCCTGCCAGACCGGCTACACGCTGGACGGGACCACCTGCACTTCCGTCCTCGATGCGAACATCGACGGCTATTCCTGCCCGGCAGGCTATGTGCAGAACGGCTCGACCTGCTCGGTGCCCGCCACGCAAGATGCCGCCCAGATCTACACCTGCCCCGGCGGCGGGGTACTCTCCGGCACCAACTGCATCACCTCGACCACGCCCAAATCGACCAGCGGCATGACCTGCCAGGCGCCCACCTCGGTCTGCAGCGACAGCGATCCGGCCACGCGAAGCGTCTATGGAACCTCGGTCACCCATGATTGCTGGGATTGGACGCGCACCTATCAATGCGCCACGCTGACCCCGACCAATGATTGTGGCACGCTCCAGGCCAAGACCAACTGCAGCTTCGACCACGAAACCTGTCTCGATGACGCCTGCTCGGTCAAAAGCGAGATCTACAAATGCACGGCGCCCGGCGAGGAGAGTACCTCGCAGGCCACCACCTGCTCGGGCGACGTCTATTGCATCGATGGCAGCTGCACCCAGTTGCCCAGCCCAGCGTCACCCGATCTCGCCAAGGCCCTGACCGCGATCAACACGATGGGTCAGGCCAAGGATCAGTTCAACGCCGAGGATCTGAGCATCTTCGATGGCACCGCCACGGGTTGCCACAAGCCGCTCTTCGGATTGGTCAATTGCTGCGCGGGAAAAGTGTCGGGCGCCCTGTCGGCCGCTTCGAGCGCCGCGGCCCTCGCGGGCATGCTGACGGGTAATTACACCTTCCTGCTGGGCATGGCGACGCAGTTCCTGGTGCTGTTCATGTGCGGGCAGGATGAGATGCTCCTCGACGTCAAGGACCGCATGGGGCTCTGCACCTATGTCGGGGAATATTGCTCGGAAAAGGCGCTCTTTGTCTGCACCACCGAGCGCAAGACCTATTGCTGCTTCCAGTCCAAGCTTGCCCGCGTGATCCAGGAGCAGGGCAAGGCCCAGCTCGGGCTCGGCATGGGCACACCCAAAGAGCCCAACTGCTCGGGCTTTACCGTCGATCAGTTTGCCCAGCTGGACCTCTCCAAGATGGATTTCACGGAAGTCTTTTCCGATTTCACCAGCGCCGTTTCCCTGCCGAACTCGCTCCAGACCTCCACGGCCATTCAGCAGAAGGTGCAAGCCTACTACCAGACGCACGCGTCGAGCACGGGGAATTGACCATGCAGTCCACGCCTAGCCGCTTCCTAGTCGCCTTGACCCGCTGGATGCAGGGCATCGCCCTGGCCGCCTTTGCCGCGACCAGCGTGATCGCTGCGCCTGCCACTCAGGTGGCCCACTTTGAGCTTCCGCCTCCAACCGCGCAAGTCGCACCCGACCAATCGATCGATCCTGAGACGGCGGGCACGACAGCGGTCGCGCCGACGGCCGAGGATGTTCCATCCCCGGCGGCGGATCTTTTGCCAGCAGGGGATGGGCAGGCGGCGCCTGGTGGGCAGGACCCCTTCTATTGCGGTGAGCGCAAGCTCGGCACCTGGTTCTATTGCGAGGCGCCCCGCCCCGCCCATAAGGACGCCCCGGCGCAGGCCAGCGCCACGCCTGAGGCTTATCGGGCCCGCCTCGACAAGATCGGTGCCCAGCTTGAAGAGCTCAAGGCCAAGGCCATCCTTGAGCCCACCACCGAAAACATCGTCAACTATGTTCGGTATCAGCGTCAGCAGCTCGACCGCGCCTCGACCTTTGCCGATGTCTGGCAGCGCGCCATCTGGCAGACGCCGGACCTAGATTATACGCTGCAGCGCCCGGTCAACAATCTGGGTAAGACCGCCTGGCTTGAGCAGCGCAAGAATGACCAGGAAACGGTCATGGCGAACCTTTCGGATCGCTACGGCCTGTTTTTCTTCTTTTCCTCCAGCTGCGCGGCCTGCGACGTTTTCTCGCCCGTGCTGCGTTCCCTCTCGGACAAATACAAGCTCTCGGTCCTGCCGGTCTCGATGGATGGCGGTGCAAACCGGGCGTTTCCGCGCTTTGTTGTGAACAAGGGGCAGTACGCAAAGATGGGGCTTGAGGGCAATCAGGTGCCCGCGCTGGTGCTCTTTGACACCTATCTCAAGAAGCCGATCCCCATCGGCTACGGTGTGATGGCCGAGGATGAGGTGATGCAGCGCATCTTCTACCTCACCTCCGTCAAGCCCGGGAGCGACTACTGATGCGCGGGCGCGGGGACGGGAGACCGACCCAGCAAGCCCCTGAGCGGACGACGCGCGGGGCAGGGAATCCGCGCTGGCGAGCACTCGTGCGTGCGATCGGGATCTGGTTGGCTGCGCTGGCGGCCTGCAACATGATCGTGGTCGAGACGGCGCAGGCCGATGTTGGCGGCCAGCTCGATTCCTTTTTCAACACGATGGGGGGCTCTGCCAACGTCACCGGCCCGGTTGCCTATAATGGCCAGCAGGGCGGCTATTATTCCGGAGGCAATCTCTGGGTGCGCTTCCCCGCGCAGCAAACCTATCAGTTGGGCTCCTTGCAGATGCCGGGGGTGAAGGCTGGCTGCGGCGGGATCGACATTTTCACCGGCAGCTTCTCTTTCATCAACACCGACCAGATCGTGGCCGCCATGAAAGCCGCGGCCAATGGCGCGCTGGCTTTCGTCTTCGATCTTGCGATCAATGCGATCTCCTCGCAGATCGGTTCCTCGATCGAGAAGGTGATGCAAAAGCTGCAGCAGTTCACGCAGCACAGCCTCAATGCCTGTCAGGCCGGCGAACAGGTCGCGGCGGGCCTTGCCGGCATGATCGGGGCGCGCGATTCCCATTTTTGCGAGACGATCGGCAACAGCCAGGGCGTGTTTTCCGATTTCGCCTCGGCGAAGCAGGGCTGCGGGACAGGAGGTCAACAGACGCAGACCGTCAATGGCAACAGCGACAAGACGATCCCGACCGGGCCCTACAATTACACCTGGACCATGCTGAACCAGAAATATCCGAGTTTCGACAAGGATTTCAAACAGTACCTCATGAGCCTCGTCGGCACGATCATTTTCCAGCCCGGGACCAGCGACACCCAAGGGCCGACGTTCAAATTTATCGGGCAGGGTGATCCTGCGCTCATCACCATCCTTCTCGATGGCGGGAGCAATGCGCAGGTCTACAGCTGCGACACTAGCGATCAGTGCCTCAATCCGACCCAGACCACGCTGAGCGTGGACACCGGCAAAGCGCTTAAGAACCGGGTGTATAACCTGCTGCTCGACATTCAGGGGCGCATCCAGTCGAACCAGCAGCTCACCTCCGAGGAGATCGGACTGCTCGGCGCCACCACGATCCCGCTCTACAAGATCATGGTGGTGAATTCCGCGGCCAGCTTTGGAGGCATGAACTCGGCCGACCTGTCGCAGCTCTCAGAGATTGCTTCGGTCGATCTGCTCGAAACGCTGGTCCAGCAGTTCTACAAAATGGTGACCGATGGCCAATCCTCCTTCCAGAACGCCGATCCCACGACGCTCAAGCAATGGCAGGATCAGCTCAGCAGCGTGACGCGCACGCTCGACAGCCAGACGATGCATAACAGTGAGCGGCTGACCCGCACCGAGCAGATCCTGGAGCGAACGGTCAGGGTCGAGAGCACGCTGCGCAACACCATGTCGCCCCAGATGAGCGCGGCGCTCCAATTCCAGAAGTCGCTCAGCCAGCATCCCCTTCAGTGAGAGCCGCCCGCGGCCCCAGCGAGATTTGACCCATGACGCTCAACGTCATCACCGCCGGCGGCGGGCAGTATATCGTCAATGTCCTCAATGCCGTGGCGGCATGGTGCGGGGGCGGCGGGTTTCGCTCGATGCTGCAGGTGATGATGGTGATGGGGCTCGCCTATTGCCTCATCATCATGGCGCTCTCACTCAACTGGCGGGTGCTCTTCAACTGGTTCATCACCGCCAGCCTCATGTATATGTGCATGATCGTGCCCACGACCACGATCGTCGTGCAGGACCGGATCAACCCCTCTGTCGGCAATGGCTCGGTGGCCAATGTGCCGATCGGCCTGGGGCTGATCGCGTCCTTCAGCAGCCAGATCAACGACTGGCTGACCCAGACCGCCCAGAGCGTTTTCACGATGCCCTCGGCGCTGCAGTACACCAGCGGCGGGATGATCTATCCCACGCGGCTCAATGACCTGACGCAGCAGTTCGTGATCACCGATCCGATCATGAAGGCCAACACCGAGAACTATCTCCAGCAATGCACCTTCTATGACATCCTGCTCGGGCAGGGGAATGGCTGGGGCACGCTTGCGGGTTCGCCTGATCTCCTGAGCGCAATTGGGCCGGGCTCGGCGGCGCGCTCCACGCCATGGATCCCGGCGGCGGGCGGGACATCCTCGATCATCGGGTGCCAGACGGCCTATCAGAAACTGGTCCAGCAATATCCCGCGATGGCGACGGCCGCCTTCAAATCGACGGCGCCTGCCTTTTACCCGAACCTTTCGCAGAGCGCCGCGATCAACCAGCTTCAGAACGATCTGCCCGTGATGGCTCAGACCTTCTATGGCACCTCGGCGACCTCACAGATGGTGTTCCAGCAGCGCTCGCTGGTGAACGCCTTCCTTGAGGCAAGGGCCAACTTCGGGGCGGGCGGGGGTGACACCTTCGCCGCGCTTCATGCCGATATTCAGGCGCAGAACAGCTATATCTCGGCGGCGCGGCAGGCGATGACCTGGGTGCCGGTGCTCAATCTGGTGCTGACCATCGTTTTTTACGCCATGTTTCCGGTGATCTTCCCGTTGTTCCTGTTTCCGACAACCGGCGTGGCCACCATGAAGGGCTATCTGGCGGGCTTCTTCTATCTCGCCTCCTGGGGGCCGATCTATGCGGTCCTTCATATGTTCATCACGCAATATTCCGCGACCCAGCTCAATGCGCTCGCGCCCGGCGGCATGACCATGTCCACCATGGGCGGCATCGATGCGATCGACCAGAATATGCAGATGCTGGCCGGCTATCTGCTCATGTTTGTGCCGGTGCTGGCTGGAGGTATGGCTAAGGGCGCCATGTCGATCGCCCAGAGTACCGGACATATGCTGGCGCCGGCGATGCAGGCGGCCGAGACAGCGGCGGCAGAGCGGACCACCGGCAATTACAGCTATGGCAATGAGCATGCCCAGAACCGGACATCGAACCAGGTCAACACGGCGCCGACGATGAACCTGGCCGAGAGCTCGACGCCGCAGGTGAATATGCGGCGTGCCGATGGCACGGTGGCCACCACCATGGCCGATGGCTCGATGGTCTATGACAGCCGGGCCGCGAGCAGCCATCTGCCGTTTACCGCTGCTGAGGTGAGGGGGGTGTCGAGCAACCTCCAGCAGACCGGTGCCGAGTTCCACGCGCGCGCCAATCAGATCCGGGAATCCTCCAGCGAGCGCTGGAGCCAAGGGATGCGGCAGCTTGAGTCCATGTCGAGCGGCTCAAGGTCGGCCGCCGGCAGTGAGGGAGCCTTCGGCGCGCAAGGGGCCAATTCAACGACCCATGCCTTCCGAACCGGGGATGAGGTCAGGGATACGACGGGCACGAGCCGGACGATCACATCCACGGCTTCGGAGGGCAAATCCGCCGGGACCACGGGAACCACTTCTGTCGGAGGGAAGGCATCCCTTGGTGTCGGTGGTGATCTCGGCACACCAGGTAAAGGTATCTTGGGCTCGGGTGTCAAAGGGAAGGCAGACGCAGGGATTAGCGCTGGTTACCAAAAACAATGGGCCCATGGTGATAACGCAGCACAAACCAACAGCGATGCCCAGAGTGCTTCTGACAGCCGCAACGCAGCCCATTATCGTGCTAACGGGGAAGACGTAACCCTTACGGATGGGGGATATTGGCGGAACGGCAATTTCCATCGTGTCGAGAATTTTGGCGAGAAGCGTCACGCGATCGAGAAGGATTTCTCTGCAGCCCAGTCGCTGGAGCGGCAAGCATCGCAGAGTGATGATACCGGCACGCGGCTTGAACGCATCGCAAGCATCTCTCAGAGCAATGGATGGCAGCTCTCGGACGATATGAGCCAGGTGATTGCGAGCCGCTACGATCAGATGGCGCGCTCACCCGAGTTTCGTGATCTTGGTGCGCCGGCCCTGACCAAAACAGACGTTTCTGCGCATCAGCGAGAGGTTCGCTCGATGATTGTCAGTCGAGTGCTTCAAGATTACGCCGCCAGCGACATCAGTGCAGTCCAGGCGCAGATCAAAGATCCGATTTCAGAGAGGGGCTCTGTGCATGGACCTGGTGCGATTCATGTGCCCGCACACATGCCGTCCATGCCGACTGGCATGCCATCCGTTGCTGGGGCAACCGGTGGCACACCGGGTCAGCAGGCTGCCCAAGACACAATCGCGGCGGGCAAGCGCGCCACGGCGACCCAATCTGCGCAAGTGAAGGGCGTTTTCTTCAATCGATCGACCGAAGCCACGAAGGAGGATGAAGCGATCAAGCGAAGGGTCGATTAATCGCAAATCATACGTATTTGACGGTGCAAACAGCCCAGACGGTTACGATCGCTACTGCGATGATCACGAAGAACGCCGGGACGCCCCATGTGTTGATCTGCTTCTGCACGCGGATGGCCTTGGGTGTCTTCATATAATCCGGGATCAGCTCGTACTCCATCGCGAGCATCCGTTCAGCTGCCGAACCGCGAAAGCCGTCAGTCTTTTGTGCTTCGACCTGCTCCGAAAGGCGTTGAACCTCGGCCTTGAGGGCTGCGATCTCGTCCTGGGTGTTCATGACGGCACCAAGCTAATCCTTTCCACGGCTTGATCGCATATTTTAGAACGAAACGCAAACGAACTGAAGGCCTCGTATATATTCGGGACCCGTACATGCTCACATGGCTGCTGGTAGCCGCGATACTGCTCTGACGTCAGATCGGGGAGGGGGGTGCTTCATATCGATGGCATGCGGATAGGTACGGTTTTCGGACAGATGTAATTGGTTGCGTGAATCAGTCCGGCGTCTCTGATTCAAAATCCTTGTTGGACGCGATGGCCCAAGGGGAGCGATATTTCGGCTATGACCCTGACCAACGATCTTTTCGAGCATCGCCGGATCAGCTTGCGGGCGATTGATCCCGCGCGGAACATGGCGCGGCATTATGCCATCGACACCAGTCGCGATCTCTTTGGCGCCATCATAGTTGATTACCGCTGGGGACGGATCGGTACGCGGGGGCAGCACCGGCAGGCTGTGTTCGAGGTGGAGGCCGACGCGGAGCATTTCATTGCGGGTTTATTGAAGCGGCGGAGCAGGTCCACACGGCGTCTCGGCGTGGCATATCTACCCTACCAATAAGCTGCAAGGACCGCAGCGACAGAGGCTTGCGTAAATCGCAATCATGGCGTCCTCATTCGCATTTGCCAAATAAATGCTGCAATGCAAAGAAAGCCCTGCCTTTCAGGCATCCTCTCCCAAACTTTCAAGGCCCGGCTTTCGCCGGGCTTTTTTGTCGACCGTCGACAAGCCAGTTTGCTGGCATGGCGCAGGTGCGCAACAATTCCACGGCGCTGGACACAAAAAACTCGGATCAGTTATCGATCGTTATGAAAAGCCGATCCTGTTTCCGAAAGAGAATAATTTTCACTCCCCTCTAGATGTCGGAAAACAAGGTAAAAAATAGTATCACGCCAAGAAATATCGCTGCTATTTCAAAAAACAAATCGTTTGCAAGGCAGGGCGTGCATTTTCATCGGCTAACCGTTCATCTGATGTGCAGGCTTCCCGTGCGAAACAATAGTCACTACGGAAGATTGGCCAAATCACTGAGAGAAAGGGGGATGAAATCATGAAAAAATCTCTTGTAGGTTTCTTGGGTTTGACTTCTTGCTTTGGCACTGCAACCTTTGTGGTTGCCCAAACGCAACCGCTCTTAACACCCGCATGGAGGGCCAACACACTAGTCGTTCTTGTTGACTCCACTGGTTCCAACCTAAATTACAGGTGTTCTGGAGTGATCCATGGATTTGGCGGAGGTGCCCAAGTTGATGCGCCGTTCGACGCGTATGTCACCAGCGGGGGCTCGAACCGTGAACTCGCGTCTTTCACGATCAACGGTCACGGGCCGTTTCAGTCGGCTACGATTTCCAATCAGGTTTGCTCACAGAGCAATTAAATGGACGTTTCAATCTCGATTTGGGCTACGACTGATTTAACTCTTGACGAAGTTCTCGATAACGGCCGTTCTGAAGAAAAACATCAAAATTAATCTGATGTATGGTGGGTCTTCCGTCGGCGTCATTGAGGCAAAATTTCCAATGAATCGGAAATATATATTATCCTATATGATTACCTAAAGAATTGGGGGTATTTATGAGGGGTATTGTTTCACAAATCGCGAAAAAATCCATTTTTTTGATAGGACTTACTCTATTTTCCAATACATCTTTCGCACAGGTGCCAATCGCACAAGATCAGAGACTTGTGCGGTCAACAGGCATTGATGTAGGCAAAGCCTGTGGCTTCGGTCCTCTAGGATCACCGGGCGGCTGTCCTGCTGGCGAAAATCGATCCTGTGGTGACGGTGTTGTGGTCTGTGAAACTGTCAGTGTCACTATTCCATCCAACGTGTCGATAAACCGGATACTAATTCAAGTCACCGGGGACAATGGAGATTGGCAGGACGGCGCACCGGGTTGGAGTGCATGGGTTGAAAAGACCGACGTAACCGTCCCTTATCGAGGCCGAGTGATAACTGCCACACTGAAGAATTGGAGTGAAAATCACGAACACTCCATTCGGATTATAGTTTATTGATCGTTCTTTTTAAACGGAAAGTTTTATCATCCTGCGCACTGTCAGCAAGGTATGCTTGCAATCCATCACCGACCACGACCTGACGCTGCGGTCGATCGGGCGAGTGGATATCAGGATCACGCAGGGACGGGGTGAAGGCGCTACCAGGGTTACTGGCTATCATTAGCTCCAAGGGGCGGGCTTGGGAGGCTCGACTTTCGCACCGAGCGCTGCGCGAATCTCGCACAACCGTCCGAGCAGTTCGTCGAACGTGATCACCGATACTCCGGTCATAGTGCCTCGAATTAGTTCGAGAGAGCGGCGCTGCGAACCGCTCCTCGGCGTCCGCCCAGCGACGATGATGCAGCGAATGCCATTGTCCTGAATGTCGCCCCGCCCCGGCTCGTCCTTCAGCATCGGCAACTCACGTTGCAGCTTGACCCGTTGATCTAGCACTTGGGCAATCGTCCCGGAGAGCTCTGCCGAGGCCGCGTACACCTCAGGGCGATACGGTTTTGCGCCGAGCAGTTCCGTCGCCGGTCGCTTGATCTCCACGATCGCTAAGTTGCCGGTCGAGGCCGACGCCACGAGAAAATCGATGACCGATCCGCCGCGCCCGTTCAAACGTTTCCCGCCGACATAGGCCTGCTCCTCGACCACGATCGCGGGCACCGCGAAGGCGAGGCTGAGGATGAACGGGTTCTGCGTCAGGAAAGTCTGCCATTTGGCCTCGGGCAGCGGCTTGTCGAGCATTTCAGCAAACCGTGCGATTAGTTGCTCGAGAGTCACTTCCTCGATTTCGGTCCTGAGCGACAGCAGCGCGTCCGGTTCGGCCTCGGCCAATGCCGCCAGGTTCGAGCGGACCAAACCGACAGTCGCGCTGCGGTCCCGCTTGGACAGGGTGACTCGGTCGCGACCGCCGCCGGTCGCATCGGCGATCGCGTCGGCGCGCAGCGTCTTCTTCAACCGAGGAAACTTCACCGGGTCGGCTGCGTGGAGCAGTTCGTGGTAGGCATGGAGTTGCTTGTCGCGCCGCGCCTCGCGCTGGTAGCGCGTGCTGATCCGGTTAATCTCCTTGCGCATCTCATGGAAGTGGCGGATGCCCAGTGTGAACGACGATCCGACCAGTGTCGTCTCATGACCGCCATGCACGATTAGCAATTTGACATGGCCCTGAGCTTCGAGCGTCTCGCAGATTGAGCGATATTCCCAAAGCAATCCGAGGCCCAGCCTGAAGTCCTTTGCGAAGCCATCGGGTAACAGTTCGAGAAGCCCCTCGACCTCCTCTATGGTGGTCGGGATTGGATAGGGGTGGTCTATCCGCCGGCCGAGCGCGATCGTATCGAGATTCCCATAGCGCGGCTTCAGATAGTCCGGGCTGTCGGGGCGAACGTTGAGCGGGTAGATCTGCAACAGGTCCGGCGACACCCTGAGAAGCCGTTCGACCGGGTAGTGGCCGATGCGTTCGGCGGGCGGCGTGTCGGTGAAGAGCACGTCGACACTGAAGCCTTCGTGCTCCTCGTTCGTCTCGATGATCAGGAAGGGGCCGCCGTCCGCGCGCGCGCGTTGGTTGAAGACCGAAGGGCGCACCGACGGCATCCTAGCGCGCTCCCGAATCGCGTGCGGTGGTGCACATGTCAGCCACCCCGGGCGATCCCATAAACCGCTGCTCGCCGGTCGAACGCTTCGCGCGAACCTTCGAGGATGTTGCAGGCAGCCTCGCAAGTCGGCGGGTGATCGATCGACCCACGAGTGACGACCGTCGCCTTCTCCGCTGTCGCTTTAAGCGCCACGATCAGCTCGGCATCGCCCAGCACCGCGATATTGGCATTATGGGTGACGACGATCACCTGCCGGCGCTCCTTGGCCGCACGGATCACCGGCACCAACGTTTTATAGATGAACTCACTGTCGAGATTATCTTCCGGCTGATCGACAATAAGCGGCGCCCGGCTCTCACTGGTGAGCATTAGCGCGAGCAATACCGACTGCTGCTGGCCGAGCGACAGCTTCTTGAAATCGCGCGGGACGAACTTGGACATCCCGCCGATGCCCGGCATTTTCTTCGTGACGTTGAGCTTGGGCTGGTCATGGACGGCAACGGTTTCGAGCTGACTCAGCAGTTCGGGGGCGCTGATCCTATCGAGCAAAAGCTCAGCCTCGTTCTGCGCAAAAACTGCCTGCTTCGGCTCTGCGTTGCGGAGCGCAGTAATCGGCTTGGTGTCGCGCTTGCGCAGGCATTCGAGCAGGACGGGGAGGGTGAGCTCGTTGATGAGTGCCCGCGCTTTCAGGTGTTGAAGAGTCCGCCACCCCATCGCGTCGATGATCAGTCGCTCCGCGTCGGGCGCGAGCGCGCTTTCGTCAAACTTCAGCGTGACGAACAGATCCGACAGCGTCCCCTTGAGCGCTTCAGACGCGCGGATCGCGAATGCCTGGCGGTGTCTAGCCACGATCTGCCGGGCGGCCCAGCGGCGCTTCAGAAGGTCGGCATGCTCCTTACGCAGTCGCGCGAGTTCCGGAACCCAGGTCTTGAGGTTTTTGACATTTTCGCGCGCAGTCGCCTCATCGGAAACCAGCTTCTGAATGAAGGGCATATCGAGCCGGATGCCGTGCTTGAGGAGCTCCTGCTTTTTCTGTTCGATCTGGGTCTGGGTCGCCGTCTCCTTCGCACGCCATGCGATGATCTGCGCCTTCACGTCCGCAACATAGTCTGCGGTCACCTTCTTGAGCGCGTCAGTCGATCCCGTTACGGCCGTCTCATAGGTGCCGGTATCGGTCGCGATCTTCGTTGCCTCGGGCGCGCCAAGCTCAATCTCATGATCGGCGACCGACGCCCGAATGTCAGCGGTGATCGTCGTGATTGCCTCGCTCGTCACGGCAACGCCCAACTTCGCAAGTGCAGTCTCGATCGCGGTGCGTGCCCGCTTCTCGCTAACGAGCTGCTGCTGGAGCTTGATTACCTCCACGCCTTTACCGTCGCGCAGGCGCTGGAGCTGGTCGCTTTTGAGCTTCAGCTCTTTTTCTCGCTCCGGGATACGCGCAACGTTTCCAGCGGCCTTGGTGATCTTGGGTGCAAGCTCGCCTAGTTCCTCGCGGATCGCATCCTCGGTGTCGATCTCCTTCTCAACCTGGATGAGCTTGTCGAGGAATGTGAGGAGTGCGAGCGGATCGTCCTGCACCCTCTTGCTGATCTCGTTGGTTGCGCCCTGACGATAGCTTTCGATGGGGAAAACGGAAGCACCGCTCGCCGGCTCCTCGAGATTTTCGACATCGCCGAATTTGCTGCGACCGAGGTTATGCTGCTGGCCTGTCTCATCGACATAGCAAAGCGAGACGATGTTCGGCCATACGTCGCTGTCGATCACCGTCACATCTGCACTCGGCGGTCCCCCGAGCAGGCACACACTTTCGAACATGGTCGATTTACCGCTGCCGCGGCCGCCGATGATGCAGGTGAGGTTCGAGCTGAAATTGATTGCTTCGCCATCAAGGAACGAGCCCTGGAATTGCACTGCCTGAACCACTGGCACGATCGCGGGAAGACCTTCCTCGATCCGCACGCGCGTGTCGGCGGTCTCCAGAGCCAGCCGCAGGCCCTCGAAACTTGGCGTCTCCATCTTGAAACGGGTGATGCGCTGATCACGATTGGCGTTCCGACCGACAGCGTTGAGGGTATGCGCGTCACTGTTGAGGATTCGCGCGAGATACTGCTCGGAACCCAGCCCCAGGCGTCTGATTCGCTCAAGCGCGACCTTCCGGCGATCGGCATCCGTGTCGCGACCGTCATAGAGTATCGGGCAGTCTGCCTTTGTCACCTCGATGCCCTGAAGTGCTGGATGACACAGGATGTCGAACTTGGCCGGGGTGAAGCGCGCGACGTTCGACTCGAAGGCCCCGTCCAACTCGATATGCGCGATAACGCCAAAGCCACCTTCCGCTGCGAGAAGGTCTAGGCATTGAAGCATTCCAGTCTGGCAGCGGCATTGGCTGGTGCGCCGGTCCGCAACTTGAAGCCTGTTGAAGAACCGCTCTAGCGCGTCAGCTGTGGGCGCGTAGCAGAGCAGATGCCCCTCCGGCGTCGAGAGTTCGACGCCGGGGACAACGAACACGCCGGCGGCTCGACCAGCCTCGATCGCGGCGGCTACATTCGAGATCTCATTGTGATCGGTCAGCGCTACAATCGAAAGACCTTCGGATTGCGCAGTATCCACGATAGCCGCCGGGGTAGCCGTCGGATCCTTGACGTCGTGCGACGCACCGTAACTGTGGATGTGCAAGTCGCCGCGAAAAAATTTGGCTCCGCTGCTCAATGCCGCAAGTGCTTCGACAACCACGCATCCCCCTGTCTGCTCTCTCGTGCCCGAGGCAATGTTATAAGCATGGAATCCTGCGAAGTCATTGACCCGCAGTCTTTTGAGTCTGATTCTTTCGCTTACACCGATTCCGACCTCCACCTCGTGCTGGCTTGATGCTAAGCTTGCCAAAATTAGACAGTTGGAAATCGGACCGCACTCTGCCGTTCTGCGAAGCCGGCCACGCGCTAAGTAAATGACGGCTATTTGCACGGCCTGTCGTTCGGGATGCCATTCAGGAATGGCAGCAAACCCCAACCCAAGTGGATCAAACCCTGCGGGAGGCCGATGAATGTTGGGAAGGAAGCAGAGATGCCTTCCAAGGCAGTGAGCGGCAGTTTTGTAAGTGTGGATGGGCATAACTTCGCGTTAGTTAGGCTCGGGGCGATTAACGGCGCAGCCGCTGCACCGCTAGTTTCCACTCCGTTTCGTCTTTTGGGCCAAAGGTTACGGTTGGCACGTCGTTGGTTGCAGCGAACCGTGTAGGGCGGCTCTGGCAGAGGCCGCATCTTAGGTGGCTTCCGATTGCGTTTAGGGTTCCGTCCCACCGGTTTAACGCAAACCAGCGCCAGATGACAGGCCCATCGAAGACCCTACCGTGGCCACAATTGCTGCACTCCACATGGAGGTTCAACGCGTGAAGGCGCAGATCATCAAGCCTGTTGATCTCGGGTTTCATAAGGAACATATAGGGGGTGGGTTCGACTTTGTGAAGCGAGATCAGCCGCCCTGAAATGCGCTCAGACGACAACCTGAAAGGCGCGGATAATATTCATTATGTTGTATTCGAGGCACACAGCCACATAATCAGTCAGCATGTGCCATGGCCTCCGCTGCTGTAAGCGGGCAGAAAAGGGTCACTGCCCAAGCTAACTCGACCCTGCGCCACCGGATCGACGTCACACCGCAGCGGCGCCGGACCCGTTCATCGCTTTGACGCCCATGGCAGCGCGGGCGGGGGGAACCATCGTGGCAGGCCATGCTTCCATCGCGCAATGCTGCGGCTAGGCGAGAAACCAACATGCAGGAGCCCGAACTGGACATCCCCGCTGTGCGGCGGGGAAGGAGAAGCTGGCAGAAGCTGCTGGAAGGCGAGGGCTTGCTGCAACTTCCCGCTGCTCACGATGCGCTGACGGCCAAACTGATCGAACGTGCCGGGTTTCCCGCCTATCAGGTCGGTGGCTTTGCGCTGGTCGGGGCGCGTTACGGACGTCCCGATGTCGATCTGGAACATTTCGGCGAAAAGAACCGCGCGGTTCAGGATGTGATCGACGGCTGCGCGCTGCCCGTGCTGGTCGATGGCGATGATGGCTATGGCGATGCCAAGAATGTCACCCGGACGGTGCGCGGCTATGAGGCGCTGGGCGCATCGGCCATTTTCCTTGAGGACCAGACCGCGCCCAAGCGCTGTGGCCACATGGCCGGCAAATCGGTTATCCCGCGCAAGGATATGGTGGCGAAGATCCGGGCCGCCGTCTCCGCGCGCCAGAACGATGACACCTTCATCCTCGCCCGCACGGATGCGATCGCACCGGAAGGTGTAGAGAGCGCTATCGCCCGCGCGCAGGCCTATCTCGATGCGGGCGCGCATGGCGCCTACGTCGAAGGGCCCATTTCGGTCCAGCAGCTTGAGCGGGTCGGCAAAGCCCTGCACGACGCGCCTCTGGCCACCAGCGTGCTGGAGCGGGGCGGCGTCACGCCCTGGCTCTCGCCGGAGGATTTCCGGCAGATGGGCTTCTCGATGATCCTCTATCCTACGAGCGTGCTGTTCCAGATCGCCCGCGCCAGCGCGCGGGCCCTGGCCAATCTGCGCGCCGGTCGGCCGCTGGACCCGGATGCCAGCATCGACATGCAGGCCTTCGAGGATCTGGTCGACCTACCGCAATGGGCAAAGATCGAGAGCGTGTTTCCGGTCGGGCAAGACTAAAGCCGCGGCCCCCAAGGAGTTCGAGACGATGAGCGAGATGACCAGCGATTTCTTCGTCCAGCGGCTCAAAGCGTGGGGCGTGACGCGCATTTATGGCTATGCGGGCGATGGCATCAACGGTGTGCTGGGCGCTCTCCAGCGGGCCGAAACGGAGGGGGAGGGGATCGAGTTCATCCAGGTCCGCCATGAGGAAATGGCGGCCTTCATGGCCACGGCCCATGCCAAATTCACAGGTGAGCTTGGGGTGTGCCTGTCCACCGGCGGGCCGGGCGCGACGCATCTCATCACCGGGCTCTATGATGCCCAGCTTGACCATGTGCCGGTGCTGGCCATAGCCGGGCAGGCGGAAACCACGGTGCGCGGGGCCAGCTATCAGCAGGAGCTCAACCTCGACCGCATGTTTTCCGATGTGGCGGCCTATGTGCAGGAGGTTTCGGCCCCGGCGCAGGCGCGTCATGTGACGGACCGGGCCATCCGCATTGCCATCGCCGGGCGCGAGGTCTCGGTGGTCATCCTGCCCAAGGATGTGCAGGACACGCCCTATGAGGCGCCCGCGCAGAAGCATGGCTTCACCCGGTCGGGAACCGGCTATTCGGTGCCCTCGGTGGTGCCGAAGGCGGGCGATCTCGAACGCGCGGCCGACATCCTCAACGCCGGCGGCAAGGTGGCCATCCTGATCGGCGCGGGCGCACGCGGCGCGGCGCCCGAGATCATCGAGACGGCGCGCGTGCTGGGGGCAGGGGTGGCCAAGGCGCTGTTGGGCAAGGATGTGCTGCCCGACGACCTGCCCTTAGTCACCGGCGCCATCGGACTGCTGGGGACGAAGCCCTCCTCGGACATGATGACGGAATGCGACACGCTGCTGCTGATCGGCACCGGCTTTCCCTGGGCGGAGTTCCTCCCCAAGGACGGTCAGGCCCGCGCCGTCCAGATCGATCTCAGCCCGGCCATGCTGGGCCTGCGCTATCCAGTCGATGTGAACCTGCATGGCGATGCCGCCGAGACATTGCGCGCCCTGTTGCCTCTGCTCCATCGCAAGGAGGATCGTGGCTGGCAGGACGAGATCGAGAAAGGCGTCATTGCCTGGTGGAAGGTGCTCGAGGAACGCGCCATGGCGGCGGCCAATCCGGTCAATCCGCAGCGCGTCGTCTGGGAAATGTCGCCACGCCTGCCTGCCGATGCCATCGTGACCTCGGACTCCGGGTCCTGCGCCAACTGGTATGCGCGAGACTATCGCGTCAAGGCGGGCCAGCGTGCTTCGCTGTCGGGTGGGCTCGCCTCGATGGGCGCGGCGGTGCCTTATGCCATCGCCGCCAAGTTTGCCCATCCCTTGCGGCCTGTCGTGGCGCTGGTAGGCGACGGGGCGATGCAGATGAACAATCTGGCCGAACTCATCACCGTGCAGAAATACTGGCGCCGCTGGGCCGATCCGCGCTTCGTGGTTTGCGTGTTCAACAACGGCGACCTCAATGAGGTGACCTGGGAACAGCGGGTGATGGAGGGCAATCCGCGCTTCCCCACCACCCAGGACATTCCCGATGTGCGCTATGCGCGCTTTGCCGAAATGCTGGGCCTTGGCGGCATCTATGTGAACAATCCCGAGCAACTGGGCGCGGCATGGCAGGCGGCCCTGACCGCCGACCGCCCAACGGTGATCGAGGTCAAGACCGATCCTGAGGTCGCGCCTTTTCCGCCGCATCTGACGCTGGAACAAGCCAAGGGTTTCATGAGCGCCATGGTCAAGGGCGACAAGGGGATCGGCGCGGTGATCGCCGACACCGCGCGCCAACTCATCAATGAGGTCAAAGGGTGAGCCGCGCGCCCTACTCGAAAGGAAACGCCATCATGAGCAGGCCCCATGTTGCAGGCGCCGTGGCCGGCGGTCTGGTCGCCGGTCTGGCGATCACCGCCATGTTGATCGCCGGCGAACGCAATAGCGGGACGGCATCCGAACTGACCCAGCTCGAGCGGGTGAGCGCGGAAAAGCTCAAGCTCGCCACCCCGCTGCCGGGCGCTCTGCCATCGGCGCGGGAGCAGGCTTTGGTGCAGGGCGGGCATCTTGCCCTGTCGGCTCTGGCCGGTGCGGCCTATGCCGCGACCGTCGACGAAGACGCACCGATTGTGGCGAGCGGCATAGGCTTCGGCCTGGCCTTCTACGCGCTGGCGCATTGGATCGCCGGTCCCTTGCTGGGCGTGAAGGCGCCGGAGTGGACCTCGGCCCGCAAGGTCATCGCCATGCACACGCTCAACCATATCGGCTTCGGCCTGCTCACCGCGCTCGGCGCCCATGCATCACGCATCCGAAAGGAGATTGCACAATGAAGGCCGTTGTCTTCCACGCCATTGGCGACATCCGCATCGAGGACGTGCCCGAGCCCGCAATCGAGGCCCCGACCGATGCCATCGTCCGGCTGACCGCCAGCGCCATTTGCGGCACCGACCTGCATTTCGTGCGCGGCACCTTCAGCGGACTCGACAAGGGCCAGATCCTGGGTCACGAGGGCGTCGGCATCGTCGAGAGCCTTGGCGAAGGCGTGGCCTCGATCAAGGTCGGCCAGCGGGTGATTATCCCCTCGACGATCGGCTGCGGCCATTGTCAATATTGCGACCAGCAGTTCTACGCCCAATGTGACAACGCCAACCCCGGCGGCAAGCTGGCCGGGACGGCCTTCTTCGGCGGCCCAGCGGCGGCGGGCGGCTACAAGGGCCTGCAGGCTGAAAAGGCGCGCGTCCCCTGGGCTGACACCAACCTCGTGCCGGTCCCGGACGAGATCAGCGACGATCAGGCGATCCTGATGAGCGACATTCTCCCCACCGCGTGGTTCGGCGCCGATCTTGCCGACATCGAACAGGGCGACGATGTCGTTGTCTTCGGCTGCGGGCCGGTCGGGCAACTGGCCATTGCCTCGGCAATGGTGATGGGTGGCAGGGTCATTGCGGTCGACCGGCTGCCCGACCGGCTCGACATGGCGCGGCGACAGGGTGCGCAGACGATCAACTTTGATGAGGTCGATCCGGTAGAGGCCATTCGCGCGCTGACCGGCGGCGATGGCGCGCGCCGGATCATCGACGCCGTCGGCATCGACGCGCAGCACGCCCACGACGGTCCCGCTGAACCCGGCTTGCCGGGCAAGCTGGCCGATGCGGTGGAGCAGCGGCTGATCGAGCCGGCCGTCAAGACGCTGGGCCGTCACTTCATCGGCGGAGACGGGCCGACGCAGGTGTCCAGATGGGCGGTCGAGGCCATTGCCAAGGGTGGCACGCTGGCGATCATCGGCGT
This sequence comes from Novosphingobium terrae, assembly GCF_017163935.1. Lineage (NCBI taxonomy): Bacteria > Pseudomonadati > Pseudomonadota > Alphaproteobacteria > Sphingomonadales > Sphingomonadaceae > Novosphingobium > Novosphingobium terrae. The sequence continues at coordinate 43,312 of NZ_JABVZR010000003.1, forward strand.
CTATCCGCCGAGTGACACGCATTTCCCGATCGGTCAGGCGATGAACAAGAATATCACCATCCGCATGGGCAATTGCAACCATCGCCGCTATTACGATGTGCTGATCGATCACGTTCGCTCAGGGCGGCTCGACCCCACGAAAATCCTGACCCAGACCGAGCCGATGACAGGCGCCATCGAGGCCTACGAAGCCTTCGACGCGCGGCAACCGGGCTGGATGAAGGTGGAACTGGAACCCTCGGCATGATTGGGCAGGACCGGGGGGCGTCGCATCGACGGCGTGACGTCGATCCTGATGCGGCGACGACAGTGGAGCGATGAACCTCCCCGCTTTTCAACCATTGGTCCGATGTATCCTGCAAATCTGGCGAGGCTGATCATGGGCGATGATACTCTTTCCGGCCCCTCACGTCGCGAGGTCCTGGGTGCAACCGCCGTCGGCCTCGCCGTCGCCTCGGCAAGTCCTGCCTTCGCGCAGGACAAGCATGCGCCGGGCGAACCGACCAGCGAGCGCTCCGAGGCCTACCCGAAACCTCCCTTCGCTCGCCAGCAACAGCCTTGGCCGGGACTTGCCTCGCGCATGATGCCGCGGCCCGACCATGGCGAGACCAGCTATAAGGGCTCGGGGCGCCTCGTCGGGCGCCGCGCGCTCATCACCGGCGGCGACAGCGGCATGGGACGGGCCGCCGCCATCGCCTTTGCCCGCGAGGGCGCCGATGTCGCCATCGGCTATCTGCCGCCTGAACAGTCCGATGCGGAAGACGTCGCCGCGTTGATCCGGCAGGCGGGTCGCAAGGCGGTGCTGCTGCCCGGCGACATCCGCTCGCCCGATTTCTGCCGCAAACTGGTCGCTGACGCGGTGGCGGGGCTTGGCGGGCTCGACATTCTGGTCAACAATGCCGCGCGGCAGGTCAGCCGGGGCTCGATCCTCGATATCGAGGAGCAGGACTTCGACGACACGTTCAAGACCAACATCTATGCCAATTTCTGGATCACCAAGGCGGCCGTTCCGCATCTGGGGCCGGGGTCGGCGATCATCAACACCACCTCGGTCAACGCTTATGATCCGGGCGAAAACATCATCGATTATGCCGCGACCAAGGGCGCCATCATGATCTGGACCAAGGGGCTGGCCAAGCAGCTGGCCAAGAAAGGTATCCGCGTCAACGGCGTGGCGCCGGGACCCGTCTGGACGCCGCTGCAAGTGACCGGCGGACAGACGCAGGACAAGCTCGTCACCTTCGGCGAGGACACGCCCATGGGGCGCCCGGGCCAGCCTGGTGAACTGGCCCCGCTCTATGTTGCGCTGGCTGATCCGATGCTCAGCTACACCACGGGACAGATCTTCGGCGCCGTGGGTGGGAATGGCGGGCCGTGACGCCCGCCCTATCTGCCTGATTACCCCTTGTCCTCATCGGAAGCATGCTTGGGTTCAGTCGCAGGCTTGGGCGGCTTGCCATCCTTGTCCGAGGGGCGAACCATCTCGTTTTCGACCTCACGATTGTTGGGCCGGTCCTTGTCGTCCATCGATGCCTCCTGTGCCGGGTTTCGCGTTTAGCCGCTCATCTTGTCGAGCATGGCGATATGATGCTCGACCACCGGTACGATCTTGCCGGCGACGATCTTGAGCTGCGGCGTGTCGCCATTGGCGGCATAGTTTTTGTGCAAGGCCAGCGCGGCGGCATGAGCGTCGCGCTGCGCCCCTTGATAGACGTGATCAGCATCCTTGCCCTTGGCGGCCTTGATCGCATCCAGGCTTTGCTGCTGGTCGGGCATCAGATGCGGAGCCGGTGCGGCGATCCCGGCCGCCTTGGCCGCTCTCTTGAGCATGGTCGTCGACTCTTCGTGATCCGCGATCATCGTCTTGGCGAATGTTTCGACACTCGGATCCTGTGTCGTTTTGAGCACGGCGCGCGAGGCTTCGATCTCGAACAGATCAGCCGCTCCCGCCTTGGCCAGATAGGTTGCCGCAGTGTTGCCTGGCACGTCGGCGGCGCGCACATCCGAGGCCGCGTCTGATGACGTAAGCGTCGGCACCCCATCGGCAGGAGCGACTGAGTTTGTCGAGTCCGCAGCCATGGCCTCGTCACTGGAGGCGGCGGCCTGCGCCGTCTCAGGGGCCTTATGGCATGCGGAAAGGACCAGTGCAGGCAACGCCAGCCAATACAACTTGTTCACGGTCACATTTTCCTTCCGCCCCTATCGACGACGATGATGGAAGCTCTCGCGGGGCTGAAGGTTGCACGGATGCGGGAAGCCCACGCGCCGTGTGCTCGCCAGGTCGCCACCATTTGAATTTCCCGCCACAGGGGGACTATTGCAGTCGCCAGTCCACCAAGCGTGCAAATGACCACGAACTGCCGCCTGACATCTAACTAGCGTCCTTGGTGGGTGACGCGAGAGATTCTGACACTCAGCGGCATGCCGAATTTCGCCCTAGCCTGCGGTGGCACGATGGTCACTGCTCCCGGTTCTCGGGCCCACCAACCACCGTGTTTGGCGCAAATCAGGGCAAGAGGATCTCGGACACGCCCGACGGGGGGGCGTAGAGCTCAAAGCATGCCTTGACGGACGGATGGTTCGGGTAGAACCCTGCCCTTGCCGGTAAACTCATCGGCATACGGGAGACGACGGTCTTGGATGACGGCGAGCGGATTTCCTCGGGCAGCGATGGCCTTGACTCCATTTTGGGTGGAGGATTCGATCCTAATCGGATGTATCTTTACGAGGGCCGTCCAGGCAGCGGCAAGACCACCATCGCAATGCAGTTCCTTCTCGAAGGTGCCCGCAATGGAGAGAGCGTCCTGTACGTTGCTTTGTCGGAGACTGAGCGGGAACTGCGTCTCGTCGCTGCCCGCCACGGCTGGTCGTTGGAGGGGATCGACGTCTTCGAACTGGTTCCACCGGACGCCGTGTTGGATCCGGAACGCGAACTGACGGTTCTCCATCCCGCGGAGGTCGAGCTCAGCGAGACGATCAAGCTGGTCTTCGACAGGGTCGAGCAGGTCAATCCCACCCGTGTGGTGTTTGACAGCCTCTCTGAACTCCGGCTGTTGGCACAGGATCCACTGCGGTATCGGAGGCAGGTGCTGGCTCTGAAGCATTTCTTTGCTCAAAAAGATGTCACGGTCATTCTCCTCGATGATCTGTCGTCGAGCCATGAGGATCTCCAGCTTCATTCGATCTCTCACGGCGTGATCCTGCTGGAACAGCTGGCGCTGGATTACGGAGCGGAACGGCGTCGCCTGCGTGTCATGAAAATGCGGGGCATTGAGTTTCGTGGCGGCTTTCATGACTTCAAAATCGAAAAAGGCGGTTTGTCGATCTACCCCCGTTTGATCGCCGCTGAACATCACACCGCCTTTCCCAAGGACATCGCCTCGAGCGGGAATGCGCAGATTGACCAATTGCTGGGCGGAGGCTTGGAGCGCGGAACCAACGCGCTGCTGATCGGTGCAGCGGGCGTAGGCAAATCTTCGCTGGCATTGACCTATGCCATCGCGGCGGCGGAGCGAGGCGAGAATGCGGCGATCTTCGCCTTTGACGAGGGGCGCGGCACGCTGGAAGCCCGAGCACAGACCATTGGACTTCCGTTACAACCCGCTATCGAGAGCGGACGCCTGACTTTTCAGCAGATCGATCCGGCCGAGCTTTCTCCGGGTGAATTTGCCGCCACTGTGCGCCACAGCGTCGAGGTGAACAAGGCCCGGGTCGTCGTGATCGACAGTCTGAACGGCTATCTCAACGCCATGCCGGATGAGCGCTTTCTGGTGCTCCAGATGCACGAGTTGCTCAGCTACCTGGGGCAGCAAGGGGTGTTGACCATTCTGGTTCTGGCCCAACATGGGCTGGTGGGTCAGGTGGAATCGCCGCTCGACATCAGCTATCTGAGCGACGCCGTCTTGATGTTGCGTTATTTCGAGTACGCTGGAACGGTGCGCCGTGCCATTTCTGTCGTCAAAAAGCGTAGCGGGCATCACGAGCATACGATCCGAGAATTTCGTTTAAGCTCCCAAGGGGTAACGCTTGGCGAACCGCTGACCGAATTCAGCGGCATCTTCTCGGGCACGCCCCAATATATCGGCGGAGGAGGCCCCTTGATGAAGAGCGATGAGCATGCACGATCCTGACGCGTTTGATCGGCGTGTTCTGATTCATGCTCCCATCGGGCGTGACGGGGCAGCATGCAGGGAATTGCTCGAAAGGTCCGGACTTGTCGCCCATGTCTGCGTGGATTTGGCTGAGTTGCTCACTCAGATCGAGCGCGGAGCCGGAGTGGTCTTCATTGCGGAAGAAGGTCTGTTCGGACGGGACATTGATCCGATCGCGACGTGGGTGGCCAGGCAGCCCCCATGGTCCGATCTACCCTTTATCGTCCTGACAAGTCGGGTCGAACAGGTTGCGGTCGTCAGCTGGCGGCAGCATCTCGTCGAGTCGCTCCGCAATGTCTCGATGATCGAGCGGCCCTTGCGGCCTATCAACCTGTCAAGTGCGGTTCAAAGTGCCCTTCGCGCGCGCGACCGTCAACATCAGGTTGCCGCGTTGATGCGGGCGCAGGAACGGGCGGCCTCCGAACTGGAGGAGCTGGTCGCGGCGCGAACCGCTGAGCTTGGCCAAGCAAATGCCGAACTGATGCGACAGATGGCGGAACGTGCCAAATATGATGAGGTTTTGCGTCAATCGCAGAAGCTGGAGGCGGTCGGTCGCCTCACAGGCGGCATCGCGCATGATTTCAACAATCTCCTGATGGTCATCACCGGCGGCCTCAGCCTGCTGAACAAGCCGCAGTCTCCTGAACGGCGTCAGCGGATCGAGGAAGGGATGCGCACGGCGGCCGAGCGAGGGGCCGGGCTCAGCAAGCAATTGCTGGCTTTTGCGCGGCAGCGACCGCTCTCTCCGCAATCCGTTGATTTGCCGCGCCAGATCGGCGGGATGCAGGAACTGCTGGACCGCACCCTGCGCGGCGACGTCGAGGTGGAAACGGATTTTGCAGATGGCTTGTGGCCCGCCGAAGTAGACCCGGCCGAGCTTGAGTTGGTGCTGCTCAACCTGTGCGTCAATGCGCGCGATGCGATGCCCAATGGCGGGACGATCACGATCCTCGCCGAAAACGCACACGATGCATCCTCTCGGGGAATGCGGGGAGCCTTTGTACGTCTCTCGGTGCAGGACACGGGCACTGGCATGACCCCCGAGGTTAAGGCCCGGGTGTTCGAGCCCTTTTTCACGACAAAAGAGATCGGCAAGGGATCAGGGCTTGGCCTGGCTCAGGTCCATGGCTTCGCGACCCAATCGGGCGGCGCTATCGAGATTGATAGCGAACCTGGAAGAGGCACTTGTATCTCGCTTCTCCTGCCGCGCTCGGAAAAAATCCCTCATGATGAGGGCCATCATCTGATTGACTTCAACACCGACCGTCCGGGCGAAGCAGGCAGAGGAGAAGTGCTTCTGGTGGAGGATGATGATGAGGTCGCCTCATTGGTGAGCGAAATGTTCGGGCAACTGGGCTGGTCCGTATGCCGTGTGGCCAGTGCCGACGCTGCCCTGGGAGCATTGGCAAACGATCGCCATATCGATCTGGTGTTCTCCGACGTCATGATGCCCGGGAGCATGAATGGCGTGCAATTGGCACAACAAATCCGCCGACGTCGGTCGAACCTGCCAATTGTGCTGACGAGCGGTTATCCGGAGGCCGTTCGGGCCGACGCTGACGCCGCCGGCTTAACATTGCTTCCCAAGCCTTACGGACTTCAGGATCTGGCACGTCATGTATCCAGATTTCTTCCAGCATAACATGGATAAGGCGACGCGGCCTTGGGCCTGAGCAAGTCGAGTGGTGAGAGAGCAGAGCGCAGACTTCCATCGCCGCCCGCGGCCATCATGCTCCGTTGAAGCCGTCACCCGGACGTGGGTCGACGAGCCCCCATAAGACGTCGATTCTTGGGAAGAATGTGTAGCCGGGCAGTGAGGGGCCGGCCCAAATCCGATACCACCCAACCGACAAAGTTCCCGTTCAGTGCATGTGAACCTTTGGGAGGTATCGTCGTGGTTGGAATGGGATTAGACGGCCCGAGTGACAGTGCGATATGCTGACGGCGGGCGCCGGCGGCTAATTTGCTGGTGAAATGGAAGCCATGGCGTGAAGATCGATTTTGAGGCCCTCTTCGCGATGGCTCCCAACCCATACATCGTGCTTGACCCCCAACTCCGTATCGTCTGGATGAACGAGGCCTACCTGCGAGCCACGATGCGAACCCGGCAGCAGATCACGGGCCTCCCAGTTTTCGACGCATTTCCTAGCGATCCCCAATCGGATAGCCATTGGCTTCTTAAACGCTCTTTCGCGCAGGTGCTAAAGACCGGCCAGATCGACGAGATTGCCCTGATCCGATATGACATCCGCAATGCCGATGGAAGCATGGATGCGCGCTTTTGGAGTTGTACGCACACGCCTCTGGTAACCGAGGATGGCCAGGTCGCTCTCATTCTCCAACACACGGTCGATGTTACCGAACTGCACTCGCTGCGGGCGCTTCGCGACGAAATGGGCGTGATCCAGCGGGCTCAGGCGCTTCAGGCTCGAAACCGCGATCTTGTTGAGGAAAGCGATCAGTTGCGCGCTCTTCTCGAAGAAGCTCCCGGCTTTGTTGCCGTCCTCGGCGGGCCGGATCATGTGTTTCAAATGGCAAACAGGGCTTATCGCGAGTTGGTGGGGCAGCGCGATCTTGCCGGCAAATCGGTGGCAGAAGCTCTGCCCGAGGTTGTTGAACAAGGGTTCGTTGATCTGCTGAACCAGGTTCGCGACACTGGCCAGGCCCACATGGCCGGCGGCCAGAAGGTGCTGCTCCGCAACGGGCCTGGTGGGACGATGGAGGAGCGCTTTCTCGATTTCATCTATCAGCCGATTGTGAGCGAAGAAGGTCGGGTGGCGGGCGTTTTCGTCCAGGGTCACGATGTAACCGAACAAATTTCGGCTCAAAGGCACCAGGACCTCCTGATCAACGAGCTCAACCACCGTGTCAAAAACACTCTCGCTATTGTCCAGGGGCTTGCAACTCAGTCCTTTCGTAAGTCGGCAATTCCCGGTGAGGGGTTGGCCGCGTTTTCAGCCAGACTGGCAGCCTTGGCTGGGGCGCACAATCTTTTGACCCGAGGCAATTGGGAAGGGGCGAACTTCGGAGATGTTGTCGTGAGCAGCATCGGGGCAGTTGCCGGCGTTGATCTGCACCAGGTTAGCATTTCCGGCCCGGCAGTGACCGTATCACCACAAATGGCGACCGCCGTTGCGATGGTGGTGCATGAGCTGGCAACGAATGCCTTGAAATATGGCGCTTTGGCCGATTTGCAGGGCAGGATCGATGTGAGTTGGTCATTTGAGGCAGAGTGCCAGCGCAGACTTGTTTTCGATTGGCTCGAAAGTGGAGGCCCTGAAGTCACGGTGCCGACCAGACAGGGCTTCGGTACCAGACTGGTGAAGCGTGGCTTTGTTTCCGATCTGCATTCTCACACCGATCTAGAATTCCTGGCCACTGGATTGAAATGTCAGATCACTGCTCTCCTGCCGGAACAAGACGCATGACGATCGAAGGCAACGTCGTCCTTATCCTGGAGGACGAACCGATCATTGCTCTTTCACTGGAAGACCTTATCGAAGACGCAGGTGGCACCTCGATCTGTGCCGAAAGAGTTGAACAAGCTATCGCGATGATCGACGAGTATCGCCTGGACGCGGCTATCCTTGACGTCAATGTGCATGGGAGAAAGAGCTATCCCGTAGCGGAGGTGCTTCAGAGCCGAGGCATCATTTTCATATTTGCCACGGGTTACGGCGACACTCTCCACCCTGAGCAGTTCAAAGGAGTACCAACGGTGGTGAAGCCCTACAGCGCTTTGGATATCGAACGGGCATTGCAAGCCGCGGCATTGGAATAGCATAATTGCTATTCCTACTTTTCAGTTTGGATCGCTCCGGATGTGCTGTTTAATTCTTGGCGCGATCGAGGGGACCAGCCAGGAGCGTATCAACTTAGGCCACACCCATAAACTACCGAGGCGAAATCGATTAATCACTGCTCGGGCAAAGCTCGAGCGCCGCGCCGCATTCAGGATGTGGTATACCCTCTCCGGCTTGGATGCGCATGAAATGGAAATGCGCCGGGCCATCCCGGGTTCATGCCCAATCGAACTATATCTTTTCAAAGGCACTCCAGCTCATTCAGGGCTGGGCAAGATATGTTGCATCGAAGCCCCCAGTCGCGACAAGCCGTTTCCAATCGAGCACATGGACCTCACGATGGGAAAAATGAGCTATTCCATCATGGCGTAAGGATTGAAGTACGCGATTGACGTGAATCGACGTCAGCCCCGTGAAGTCTGCCAGATGGGTCTGCGTTGCCGGGAAAGGAAACTTGAAGTGGCCGGCACAGGGCTTTCCCACGACGCGATAATCCATCTCGGCAAGCAGGTGGGCCATCCGCGATTTTGCATCGCGCCTGCCCAGATTGGTGAGCCATTGCGCTTGTATCGCAGCAGCAATCGTGCATTCGCGCCATAAAGCTTCGCTCAGGGCGCCGCAGGCTCGCGCAGCGGATCTGATAGCGTCATGAGGAATTTTCCGGGTAACCGTCGGAGATAGAGCCTCAAGCCGGCACGCATCGGGATGGGTGATGCCCTCAAGGTTGGCGATTTCGCCTGGGAGATACAAGGCGGTTATCTGACGCGCCCCGCCGCCGCTTTGGCAGAAACGGGCCACCAGCCCGTCAACGACCAGCAGAGCATAATCGGACGGTTCGCCTGGTCTGGGGAAATCCCGGTTAGCGCCAATTCTATCCAGCAGCGAAGGCCAGCCCAGAATAATGCGGCACTCTTCATCTGACAAAGGCGAATGACGGGTGAGCCGGTAGAGAAAGGGCGAAAGGGGGAAGCCTTTAGGACCAGTCATTTTCCTTGCAGCACCGGCAATGATTAGGAATTCGGGCGGCTAGCGTCAGAAACTGGCGAGGATTGTGCAAGTTCCGGCGGTCGCAGCTTCTCCCGGCAAGCCTGCGCCGTTGCGGCATGCCAATGGCTGACGAAGACGTGTGCTGAGGTTTCAGCGTTGTCCGAGGCCCAATCTCGGACAACGCTGAAGGACGCTTGCCAATGCCCATAATCGCGGGAGCGTTCGGGCCGGCCCAGACTTCAATCGAGAGACGATCGATCTGCTCTTTCGTTCCCGCACTTGCAAGACGAGCGCTGCGCTGCACAATCGCCAATAGATTGCGTACGAGCACGCGGAAAAGCCGTCGCCATAAGCTCAGCGCGAGGCAGTGCGACCAGAGGACCGTTCCGTCATCGCGGGAAATGCAAAGGCGGGTTGACCAACAATTGCCCTATGCCCTGGCGCACCGCTTTGGCTCGATAAAGGGCCTCATCCGCGCCCTTGAGCAAGGTTGGGAGGTCGCAGTGACGTGCATCGCGCAAACACACACCGATCGTCGCGGAGACCAGGGATAGGTTCGCGAGCGCCGGGGATGGCCGGCGGGCAACTGGCCGATCGGGCACTCGCACTGCTGCCCCGGCACCAACTTCCTCCCCAAACCCTTCGGGATAGATCAGCCCGCCGCCAAAATTGCGCAAGTTTCGGGCGATTAAGCGGACCTCTGTAGGCCATTGGCCATTTCCTCAGACCGGAAAGAGGTCGCGTAATGTGTCATGTTCTGATCATCGAGGATGAACCCCTTGTCGCGCTGATCATCCAGGATCTCCTGGAGGAGGAGGGCGCAACGTCATTTGAGATCGCCGCGACCCAGAGCGCGGCTGTCGCCGCCGCGCGCACCCATAAGCCGGACTTCATCACCTCGGACGTTCGCCTGCTCCAGGGCACCGGGCCCGCGGCGGTCGCTCAGATCTTCGACGAGCTTGGGGAGGTGCCTGTCGTTTTCATCAGTGCCACGCCGGATGAGTGCCGCCCTTGCGCACCGCCCGGCATCATCTTGGCCAAACCTTTCGAAAACAGGGCCCTCGCTCACGCCTTTCACAGCATGGTCTAGCCGCTATTTTCCAGCATTGCCGCTTCCATTCTAACCCCAGGAAAGTGGAGTCCGGATCGGCTATTTGGCTTGGGCAAGAGAATTGAGGGTTTCTGCCTAGAACCAACAAACTTAAGGCCGTTCCAGCTTCGTTCATGACGAAGCCTCTTCCGTGCTCTATATGCGCAAAGAGCAACACTCGGACCAGGTCTGTCAGGAACGGAGCGGAATCCCTTGAATACACCTCGGCCCGACACCGGCGAGAGCCACCCGCGTACGCCTGACGCCAGGCTTACGGCCGGTGAAAGGCTCGTCACTGCCCAATCGCTGGATGAGGTGATCGATGTTCTGCGCAAAACGGCGCGTGTGGCGGTGGGCGCTGAGGGCATAGCGATCGTGCTCAAGGATGGTGACCATTGTAGCTATGTGGCAGAGGACGCCATCGCCCCGCTCTGGCAAGGACAAAGTTTTCCGGCCGATACCTGCATTTCAGGGTGGAGCATGCTCCATGGCGAAACTGTCGCGATCGGCGATATCCGGAGAGACCCCCGGGTGCCTCAGGAAGCCTATGCGGCTACATTCGTGCGCAGTCTTGTGATGGCGCCCATTGGGAAGCCTGAGCCGGTCGCGGCGCTGGGCGCTTATTGGTCGAACGTGATGTCCCACGATGCCGAGACGATCGAGCGGGTTGAGGGTCTGGCTCGTCTGGCGACGATCGCGATCGAAAATGCGAGGCTTGCCGAGGCGCGTGATCATGCCGCTGCCCTGAGTGCCGCCCAGGCTCGCATTCTGGAACTCGCCGTACAGGATGGGCCCCTCCAAGCCACGTTGGAAGCGATTGTGCGGGCTGTGGAAAGCCTGTCGGACAGCGGTGTCATGGCTTCCATCCTCCTTCTCGACGAAGACGGCGTGCATTTGCGGCACGGCGCGGGGCCAAGTCTGCCGGCAGCCTACAACGCTCTCATTGATGGGATCGTGATCGGGCCAACAGTCGGGTCCTGCGGATCGGCGATCTTCCGGCAAGAGCCGGTTTTCGTGGCGGATATCGCCAGCGATCCCCTTTGGACGGACTACCGCGACCTTGCAATGGGTCATGGTTTGCGGGCCTGCTGGTCGCTGCCGATCCGGTCAGCCCATGGCAAGATCCTCGGCACATTTGCCATGTATTACAGCGAGCCGCGCGAGCCGGTCAGCGCGGATCTGGAAATCGTGGATTTCGTGGTGCGTACGGCGGGTGTCGTGCTGGCTCGGGCCCGTTCGGAAGCCATCATCCGGCACAGTGAAGCCCGTTATCGCCAGATTGTAGAGGGCGCAGAGGACTTTGCTATCGTCTCTCTTGACCAGTCAGGCGTTATTACCGGCTGGAACAGCGGCGCCGAGCATCTCATGGACTGGAACCCGCAAGAGGCATTGGGTCAGCACGCTTGCCTGTTCTTCACCGCTGAGGACCAGGCGGCGGATGCGCCGGCACGCGAAATGCAGCAAGCCGACACCTATGGCCGCGGCATCGACGAGCGCTGGCACGTGCGCAAGGATGGTACCCGATTCTGGGGATCGGGTCTCACCATGCCTCTGGCCGGCCGCGAAGGAGGCTATGTCAAGATGTTCCGTGATCGTACGCGTGAGCATGAGGCTGAAGAGGCGCTACGGGAACTCAATGCGACGCTGGAAGCACGCGTATGTGAAGCCGTCACGGAACGGGAAATGGCCCAGGAAGCCTTGCGCCAGAGCCAGAAGATGGAAGCGATGGGCCAACTGACAGGCGGCGTTGCCCACGACTTCAACAACCTGCTCACCCCCATCGTAGGTTCGCTCGACCTGCTCCAGCGCCGCAATGTCGGCGGCGAGCGCGAGCAAAGGCTGATCGCTGCGGCGGTACAGTCGGCAGAGCGCGCCAAGACGCTGGTCCAGCGCTTGCTCGCCTTTGCCCGGCGACAGCCGCTGCAATCTGTGTCAGTCGATGTGGCTAAACTTGTCCATGGCATGGGCGAGCTGGTCGAAAGCACCACAGGTCCGCAGATCAAGGTCGTGGTGGAGGCCGCCGACGATCTTCCCCCCGCCAAAGCCGATCTCAACCAGCTCGAAATGGCCTTGCTCAACCTGTCGGTGAACGCGCGCGACGCCATGCCCGGGGGCGGTATGCTGCGAATTTCGGCAGGTGCGGAGGTGATCTCAACCGGTCACCGGTCTGGGCTCAGGCCAGGACGCTACGTTTGTCTCTCTGTTGCTGACACCGGATCCGGCATGGATGAAGCGACGCGGGCGCGCGCTGTCGAGCCCTTTTTTTCGACTAAAGGGATCGGCAAGGGGACCGGGCTGGGCCTTTCGATGGTTCACGGCCTGGCTTCTCAGCTTGGAGGGGGGCTGACCATTCAAAGCCGCCCGGGCCTGGGAACGAACATCGAGCTTTGGCTGCCGGTCAGCGATGAGGACGTCCAGCCCGTTGCCTTGCCGAAAAGCGTCGGCGACATTGCATTACGCGGCGTCGCATTGCTCGTTGACGATGAGAGCCTGGTGCGCATGAGCACCGCCGACATGCTTTGCGACCTGGGCTACGCCGTCGAAGAGGCCGATTGCGCCGAGGAGGCGGTGCGCATCCTGGCGACGGGCGCCCCATTCGACGTCGTCATCACGGACCATCTGATGCCGGGCATGACCGGCGTGGATCTGGCGCGCCATATTCAGAGCACAAGGCCGCACGTTCCCGTTTTGCTCGTCTCCGGCTATGCCGACGCCGAAGGCGTCGACAGCGATTTGCCTCGGCTCACGAAGCCGTTCCGCAAGGATGATTTGGCGGCGGCCCTGGCCTCGACAGGCTCGTCCAGTTCGCGCTGATAGGCACGACCTCGCAAATCCCGCCATCTAGGAACGTTCACCAGGAAGCACGGCCTTGAACACCGAGACCCAGCCCCCCGAGATCAGCAAATTCGAGATGCTCGTTCAGAGCGTAACCGATTATGCCATCTACATGCTCGATCCAGACGGTATCGTCACGAGCTGGAACGCGGGGGCCGAGCGGTTCAAGGGCTATACGCCCGATGAAATCATCGGCCAGCATTTCTCGCGCTTTTACGGTGAGGAGGATCGAGATTCGGGCTTGCCCCAGCGGGCGCTGGCGACCGCCGCAAAAGAGGGTCGCTTTGAAGCCGAGGGATGGCGGATCCGCAAGGACGGTACCCGGTTTTGGGCCGATGTCGTGCTCGATCGCATCACCGACCCGCAAGGCTCGCTGGTCGGCTTTGCCAAGATCACCCGCGACCTGACCCTGCGTCGGGCGGCAGAGGAGGAATTGCGGCGCAGTGAGGAGCGTTTTCGCCTGCTGGTCCAGAGTGTTACCGATTACGCGATCTACATGCTCGACCTTGACGGGCACGTGACGAGCTGGAACGCCGGGGCCGAGCGTTTCAAGGGTTACCGCGCCGACGAAATCATCGGCGAGCATTTCGCGCGCTTCTATCCGCCCGAAGATCGGGAAGCCGGCGCGCCTGCGCGCGCGCTGGCGACCGCGCGGGAGGCCGGTCGCTTCGAAGCCGAGGGCTGGCGCCATCGCAAGGACGGATCGCGCTTCTGGGCCAGCGTCGTTATCGATCCGGTGAGAAGCGAAGCAGGCGAGCTGATCGGGTTCGCCAAGATCACCCGTGACCTCACCGAGCGCCGAAAATCGCAGCAGGCGCTCGAGCAGGCCCAGCAGGCCTTTTTCCAGTCGCAGAAGATGGAGGCGATCGGTCAGCTCACCGGCGGCGTCGCCCATGATTTCAACAACCTCCTCGCCGCCATAGTTGGTAGCGTCGATATCGCCAAACGCAGGTTGGCCGAGGGCAAGGATGCGACGCGCTTCCTCGATAACGCGCTCCAGGCAGCAGAGCGGGGCGCCACGCAGACCCAGCGTATGCTGGCGTTCGCGCGCAAGCAGGATATGCAGCTTACCAAGGTCGACGTTGCCGCCCTGGTGCGCGGGATGGCCGATCTGATCGAGCGCACGATCGGCTCCAACATCACGATCGACACGCAGTTTCCCCTCATGCTCAAGGCCATCCACGCCGACCCGGCGCAGCTCGAGCTGGCTCTGCTCAATCTGGTCGTCAACGCGCGCGATGCCATGCCCGAGGGCGGACGCATCCTGATCGCGGCCCAAAAAGTACAGGTGCAGGTTGAGAATGGACTTACGCCCGGGGAATATGTCCGCCTGTTTATCGAGGATGAAGGCTCCGGGATGGATGAGGAGACCCGCGCCAAAGCCATCGAGCCCTTTTTCACCACCAAAGGCGTCGGCAAAGGCACGGGGCTTGGCCTCTCCATGGTCGCGGGAATGGCCGAGCAGTTTGGCGGCAGGCTCTCACTCGACAGCGTGGTGGGAGAGGGCACCACCGTCAGCCTCTGGCTGCCGGTTGCCAAGGATACAGCGCTCGAGGCTGCGCGACCTGTGGCGGTCGCCAGGTCCGACGGCCCACGAGGTGCGTTGACCATGCTTGCGGTCGATGACGATGACATCGTGCTCGTCAACACCGCTGCGATGCTGTCCCATCTGGGTCATACGGTGCTTAACGCGACGTCTGGAGCTCAGGCCCTGCGCCTTCTGGCCGAGCATACGGTCGATGTGCTGCTCACCGACTATGCCATGCCTGGCATGACCGGCGCCGAGCTGGCCGATGCGGCCCTGGCGGGATGGCCCGACCTGAAAGTTGTTGTGGTGACGGGCTACGCCGAGCTGCCAACGGGCGTGACGCTGCGCTTCCCCCGCTTGAGCAAGCCTTTCCGACAGTCTGATCTGGAGGTTGCCCTTGCAAGGCTGCCGAGATCACCAGCAGATCCGGCCAACGTCGTGGACTTGCGGCCCCGTCGTTAGAGCGCCCTTCCCGGCTGAAGCCGGGAAGCGCTATTCGGGCGGGCCGCCTTCATAATCCTCAAGGGCGGCCTGCACCATCCTGCGCCAAATGTCGGCATCGCCCGCATTGGCCATCACGATGTCCGGCTCGCGCAGCGTTTTGAGGATGGAAACGGCGCGGTCGATATAAAGATGCCACTCCGCCTCCACCTCATCGGCCGCCGAGGGCACATACCCTTCGGCGTTGAAGCTGATTTGTTCGGCGGCGAGCACACGCGCGATCCGCTCGATCGCGCCAAGTTCTGAAATAGGCATGCAACCTCCTGTTTCCGCCATTCCGCGTCCGTCCACACCACAGCCGGCTATCACGAATCAAGCTGCGCAACCGCATCCTGGTTTTGCAAACCTCGGAGTTAACCGCTTCGTTTCGGCCAGTCGGCGAGCCGGGTTACCAATGGGTAATACGGGAAAGCGCCGCATGTTGCAGGTGGCACGCTACCAGCATCATGCCCAGAACCGGCATGCGCAACATGGAACCTGTTCAGGCATTTGTCGACTTATGCAATGAGCATGGAGGCAAGTAGAATGGCTTATCCCGGAGCCGGGAGCTTGAGACCCCGATGATCCTCGATGACCTGCCTGCCTGGATCGCACCGGCGGCCACCATGATCGCGGCCATCATGACAGCCGCCAATCTTGGGGCGCGCGTTACCGGGTGGAGCTTTGTCGTCTTTACCCTCGGCTCGGTCTGCTGGTCATGGGTCGGCATTGCCTCAGGCCAGACCAATCTGCTTGCCAGCAATGGATTACTCACCATCGTCAATCTTGTGGGCATCTGGCGCTGGCTGGGGCGTCAGCGTGCCTATGAGGATGGCGGCAAGTCAGCGGCCGATGCGAGCCGACGCTCGGCCCATCCAACGCTGTTTGCCGGGACGCAGGTCGACGGCATGGAGGTTCGCGATTGCGAGGGTAACGGCGTGGGGCAGGCCGTTGAGGCGCTCATCTCCTGCAAAGATGGGTTGCTCAGCTACATCGTGGTGAGATCGGGAGGCATTGGCGGCATGGGCGAAGATCTACGGGCCGTCCCCCGGGCCCATGTGACCTTTTCCTGCGACCACGTCACTCTGCGCTGGGACAGCACATGGTTTGCGTCGCTTGGAACGCTTCAGGACGGGCGGTGGCCGGTGATACCCGACGTCCCGGCGCCGGCTGAGAGCGATGGTAGCTGATCACATGGCGAAGGATGATGAGGACGTTCTGGATTGTCTGGTGATCGGAGCAGGTCCGGCAGGGCTGACGGCCGCGATCTATCTGGCCAGGTTTCGTCTCCAGCTCAGAGTGGTCGATGCCGGGAAAAGCCGGGCGGCGATGATCCCGCGCATGCACAATCATGCAGGGTTTCCCGGCGGGATCGCCGGCAGCGAACTCTTGGCCCGGATGCGGAAGCAGGCAGTTTTATTTGGCGTAAACGTAACTGCCGGGCTGGTCGAGAGCCTGGCCCTGAAGGACGGCATCTTTACCGCCCGGGTCGCCGACGGCCTCCTTCGGGCAAGAACCGTGCTTCTCGCGACCGGTGTGGTCAACAATTCACCCCGGATCGCTCCGGAAATCCATGAGACAGCCCTCGCGCGTGGGCAGCTGCGCTATTGCCCGGTGTGTGACGGCTTTGAAGTGACCGACAAGCGCATCGCGGTCATCGGGACGCAGACGCATGGGGTCAATGAGGCCCTGTTCCTGCGTATGTATTCGCCGGACATCACGCTGATAGCGCCCGACGGTGAGCACGCCCTGAGCAGGGAAGATCAGGCGAACCTCGCGCAGGCCGGCATAGAGATTGTGCATGGGCCGTGCGGCGCCATGAGGGTCGAGGGCGAGCGCATGATCGTACCGGTTCGCGATGCCACGCTCACTTTCGATACTGTGTATCCAGCCCTTGGGTCGGTGATCCGGTCTGAGCTGGCGCTGATGCTTGGCGCGGAGGCAAGCGAGGAAGGATGCCTCGTCGTCGACAGCCACCAGCGCACCAGCGTTCCTGGCCTCTATGCCGCCGGCGATGTCGCCAGGGGTCTCGATCAGATCAGCCATGCGATGGGCGAGGCTGGCGTGGCCGCCACAACCATCCGCAATGATCTGGCGAAAAGCCGTGCCCTGTACCGTTAAGAGGGGATTTGTGGCCGGTAATCGGACGGTTGTCTTACCTCGTACGTCCCTGGGGAGGCAGTATCATTTTTTTGCGTCGCTGTCTTTGGTATCGGGCGTATCGGCAGGCACGGTCGTATCCGACGCGCATCGGTTGCCGGAGCTGATTTTGGCCCACCTATTGAGAGAATGAGGCGCAGGCCGATGACGACCGCATCTGGCGCGCCACCTCCGGCTGCCGGATGGCGCAGGTTTTGCGCGTCGGGTTGCATGCCCAGCGTTCGCTCAGTTTCACCCGATAATTGGCCTCGAACGAAGTCTCTGCATGGGGCAAATCTGACAGGGCGAAGGCCAGCGGGCTGATGCAGGTGGGGGCGAACGCCAAGCTGAGACGATCTTCATCTCGGCCCGGAATAGGCCCTATGCCAATCAGGCCTCCTCCAATCCGGGATCATATTTGCAATCGTATGAAACAGGGCGGCGCGATGGCGCTTTCCTTATGGCCCAACTTGGTCAACGTCAGCGCCGAAGCGGAAGAACATTGAGGCAGGGGCTGAGCGGGCCGGTGGGATCAATCAGCCGACTTTGGTCTTCTGGGAGAGGACTTATGCGTAATCAGGCTATCGACGATTGCATCAGGCGACTTGCTGTCATTCAAGAGCATCTACGTCACGCCGGGATGCACCAGGCCCTCCAGCATGTTTCTACGGCCATCTCCGAGCTAAAATTAGCGTTCCCCGGCTCGGATAGACGGGAGAGCTCACATAAAGGGGGCCCGCGAGCCCGAAGCGAAGAAGACAGCCATTCCGGTGGCCAGTGCGGCTAATCTTCCAGTCACCGAATGGAGTTGCAACCAAGCCCGCCCTCTGCGGACGGCGAAGCAGCGGGTGTGCCATGACGTGCGTGAGATCAAAAAAACGAACCGAAAGGGCGCTCAAAGCGTCGTGGGGATGTCGGCGCTCTGTGGGAATTGTGAAATCTGCAAACCGCAGGCGTCTTTGTCAGCAGACCAGGTCCTGTTGAGGTGGACAGGGCATCATCCTCGATGCCGGCCGTAGCGCCGGGCATCGTCTTAGCTCGCCGATTGAGCCGCTCGGCCCGCAAACTTCTTCCAGCCAGCCCGACTGGTCCAAGCCTCCCGGGCGGGCTGCGCCGTTATGCTACCCGTCGCCTGGTGACGCTGCGACACTTGTCGGGGTGACAATGCCCACAACACAGGTCAAGGCTTCGTGCCTCCGAATTTTGTGAGCCTGGCAGAATGTTCAAGCCGCAAGCTGTTCCAGAATATGGTCCGGTGCGACCTTGCGAAGCTCAGCGAAGAAAGCGTCGAGCACCTCGCCCTTCAGCACAAAGCTGCTCCGCGCGTCGGGCAGCACACCACTATCGATAGCCGCCGAAAGCGCTGCCCGCGCGCGCGCGATCCGGCTCTTTACGGTGCCAAGTGGGGTGCCGCAGATCTCAGCGATTTCCTCATAGGAAACGCCCCCAACACACACCAGCACCAGCACCTCTCGTTGCGCAGCAGGCAGAGTGGCCAGCGCTCGTAACACGTCGGCCGCTTCCAGACGGCCCTCTTGAGATCCGTGCATGTTGAGCACGCGTTCGGCCTCAGCCTCATCGTAATTTCCGACAAAGCGGTCACGGCGCATCTGGCCAAAATAATGATGACGCAGGATGGTATAGGTCCAGGCGCGCATGCTTGTGCCGCCGACAAAACGCCCTCGTGCCGCCCAGGCTTTCATCAGCGTTTCTTGGGCAAGATCATCCGCGCGATCCCTGTCGCCGCACAGCATGCGGGCAAAGGCCCTCAGGTGAGGAATGACAGCCGTAATTTCGCGGTGGAAGTCGGCATCAGAGAGCGGCTCGCCCTCGATCTTGTTTTTGGGCTTGTCAGCGCTTTCCTCTAACGAACATTGGGCCAGGCCAGCATCGCGACCGATCGGCTGCGACACCGCAAGGGGCTCAAAAGTTTCGATTTCAAGGTTGCTCACGGTGCGCCTCCAGGTCTCACTTGCAGTTTTCAACAAATGATTTCGAAACCGGTTCCGGCAAAATTTGCCTGTCGCCCCCAGAGGTTACGTGTCGGATTATATGGCACGCTGTCGCGACCATCTGCTGGTTTCACAGGATGGGGGCATTCGCAGGCCGGCGCCGGCAGCATGTGCTAGCGCCGATATGGCATAAGACAGATTGAAATTTGGCTGACCACGCTGGTCAAGTCAGATTGCAGGCCGAAGGAAGAGCCATCATAGGCAACCGAACTTCTGGCATCGTTCGATATTAAATCGTAAAAACGTGCGTAGTTAACCCCTCGTCTTCTTGCGCCGCTGGAGAAACTCAGCCGCGGCACCCAAAGCAATCAGCGCAAATCCTTTGCCGTTTCCCGCGCGGCTCCTGATCAACGAAAGGCCCATCGCTGCAAGAGAAAGCGGGAGCACCTCGCCGACGTCGCCCATTCGCAATTCGGGTCGTTCCGTTGATTGAAGCGCGAGTGCCGGAGCGGTTGTGACTCGACCGTCGGTAGCCTTGTCAGCATTCCATTCCTGGATCACTTTGTGCGGCGCTGACCGATTGATCTTGATGCGTTCCGAATTCAGTTCGGCCCCGAAGAGCAGAGCGTAGCTCGAAGAATAGAACCAGGTCAGCACGACAATGACTGCGCTGAGGGAGCCGTAAGTTGCGTTGTAGTGGCCAATTCCGGCGGCGTAGGCGCCAAAGCCCAGGCTCACAACCAGCCAGCTGACTGATGCCAGGACCGACCCGGGCGTTATCCAGGACCAGCGTATGTGATCGAGCGCCGGGCCATAGCGGTAAAGCGTCGCAGCCGCGGCCATTCCTACGCCGGTGAGCAGGGCATAGGAGACTATCTTTCCAAGCAGCAAAACCGCTTCCGGCAAGGTGGGCAGGAGGTGCTCAAGGTGGCCGAGGGCGGCAATGGCTATCAGTCCCAGGATCACCGTTACCACGGCCGCTCCGGTAATCGCGAGCGCCAGGCCGTTCACGGCCACGAAACTGCGATGCTCCTTGACCTCGAACGCGACATTGAGAGCGGTGATGATTGAGGCGGCTCCATTGCGGGCGCCAAACAAGGCGATCGCCAGGGCGGCAACGACGCCGAGTCCTTTTTTGCCGTCGGAGGCTTTGACCAGCTCCATAAGCTGCTGTCCGATCAGACGGGCGGCATCGGCGGGCATGACCGCTGCCAGCCTTTTGACGTCGTGAACGACGGTTCCAGGCTCGGCAAACATGCCATAGGTCAGGATGACGGCGGCAAGGAGGGGGACCAACGCCAGAAAGCCATAAAACGCGACGCCGGCGGCGATCAGACCTATGTTGTGCTCGCCCGCTTCACGCCAACTTTGCAGGAAGACCTTCTTCCAGCCTGACAACGGCAATCGGACTCTCTTCTTCATTGCGTGAGGCCAGGGATGAGAGAGCCATGCTGAAACCCTTAACATGTTGAAGATCAAAATAGGCATGGCGCGGCCGCACCTTCGGTCTGTCGCGACAGGCCCGCGCTCACGTCTAGCAACGTCCCTTCGTTGAAAGGGGTCCGGGACGGCGGCTTAGTTCTTGCCGAGCCATGGTCATCGAGTTGATGAGCGGGCGTTGCTCGTCTGCGGTTTGTGCAAGCTTCGAAGGGCGCGCGCTGCCACAGGAGGAAGACAGGTTCGAACCTTACAGCCGTTTGAAAGTTAACACTTGTGGCTGGCTCGCTTGGAGGGGTCGGCAACGCGGAAATCGGACGTCGAGGAGCGGTTTGGTGGAACATCGAAAAAAGGCCCTTTCCCTGGTGTTGGCCCTTTGTCTGCTCGGTGTGGCTGCCGGACCCGCACATGCCCAGATCGTTACCGATGCCAAGCTTCCAGTGCTGGAAGCTCTCCAGCGGGACCTTGGTACGGGCTCGTCTCTTCTCGAGCGTCAGCTCGACGAACCTTTTACCAACAGTTTTGGTTTTCCTCTCCTCCTCGCAATGCTGGGTATCGCGATCGCGGTGGTTTGGCCTGTCCGCCTGCGACTTCTCAAGGTCTACACCACCTGGCTGGACAGGCTCGCGCTCGACAAGAGACTGTCGGTCAGCGCGACTTCAGTGGGGAACGTGGTTCTGACCACATTGCTGGTGGCGCTGTCAGGGCAGTTTTTGCTTTGGGCTCTTGAGGCCAATCTATCTCTTCTCCCCGAAACGCTGATCCTTGCAAAGGCACTGGCGATCGGCATCGGCATCGCCGGTCTTGGTCTGGGCGTCGGCAGAGCGCTCGAGGCTCCTGACGATCCGGGTGACCGGCCCCTTCAAATACCGCCGGGGCTTGAGGAAACTGTCGGGCACTATCCCTTCGCGGCGGGAATCATGCTCGGCCTGACGAATCTGATCGATCAGACGTCCAGACTGCTCCACGCGACAAGCACCAGTTGGAACCTTGCGCAAGGCGCGATCGCGTTGATTGAGGGCATCGTCGTGGCCCGCTTCCTCATTCTTGCGGGCAAAGCGCGGGAAAGAGAGGTCGAGGCCGCGACTGCCGCGAAAAAGGGGCCTGTGGTCCCTGCCATTTTTGGCATGACGGCCATTGTGTGGATCGCTCTCGCGGCCGCGGGCATTGCCTGTCTCTTTGACCATATCCCGTTCGGCATCCTTATTCTTCAGGAGTTGCTGTGGTCCGGCCTCGTGCTGACGATCGCCTGGCTCCTGACTGGTTTCCTTGACGCGCTCTTAGCTCAGCTCTTCGATGCTGATCGAACCGTCGGGCGTTTTGCAACAGCTGTGATTGGTGTTCGCCGTTCCCGCGTGAAGCAGCTAGCCTTGCTGGCGAGCGCGTGCCTGACTGTCATGGTCTGGCTCTTTGCCATTGGAATGGTGGCAGCACCTCTTCACAGTGGCCACTCCATTGTCATCGATCAGATGAGGCCGCTGCCGCTTCTCAACTCGGTGCGCTCGCTCGATCTCTCTCCGCGCACCATCGGCATGGCGCTGCTGGTTCTGTTCATCGGCATTGCGCTGACGCGCATGGTGCGTGGTTGGCTGGAGAAGCGGTTCCTGCCCTCAACCACGCTCGACATCGGCGTGCGCACCTCTCTGGTCACCGGCCTGAGCTACTTCGGCATCCTCGCCGCTCTGCTCGGTGCGACAAATGTGCTGGGCGTTCAGCTGGAGAAGATCACACTGATCGCCAGCGCCCTGTCGGTCGGCATCGGTTTTGGCCTGCAGTCAATCATCCAGAACTTTGTCTCGGGCGTCATTTTGCTGATCGAGCGCCCGGTCAAACCGGGGGATTGGGTTTCGGTATCCGGCGCGGAGGGCACGATCCGCAGGATACGCGTTCGCGCGACCGAACTGGCGACGACCGATGGAGGCACCGCCATTGTTCCCAACTCGTCCTTCATCTCCGGCAACGTCTCCAACCAGGGAAACACGCGCATGGCCGAAAGGCTGGATCTGACATTGGCCGTCAGCGGTTGCTCGAGCCCGGCGGCCGCGCGTCAGGCGCTCCTCGACCTTATCGCCGATGATGACCTGCCGGTCAGGGCTGACCCGGCGCCCGATGTATGCCTCACCACGCTGGGCGACGGAGAATGGACCTTCAATCTGAGGCTTTTTGCCAAGCCCGGTGCCAATCCGAGAACGGCGCGGAGCGACATCTTGCTTCGCCTCGCAGCCCAGAGCGAGGCCAAGGGCATCAAGATCAAAACAAGCTGAAAACGGGGCGCAGCGTCTGGTCTTGGCCTTGGCTCGTCTTACCCCGGAAGGCTCGAACGCGTGGGGCCACGGGTGATCCCGCGCATTGAAAGCCTCGTCCCCCAAGCAATGGGGCCCCAAAAAAAGGAGCATTTCATGACCGATCGGCTCACTCTCCAGGACCCGCGTGTCCAATATCCCCGACCGCCCTTTCCGCGCCAGCCCCAGCCTGTGCCAGGTCTCGCCACGCAGATGGATCCCAAGCCTGATCATGGAGAGAAAAGCTACAGGGGCTCAGGCAAGCTGACCGGCCGCAAGGCGCTGGTCACAGGTGGGGATTCCGGCATCGGCCGGGCTGCCGCCATTGCCTTTGCCCGCGAAGGCGCGGATGTGGCGATCGTCTACCTGCCCGGCGAGGAAAGCGATGCGAAAGAGGTTGTCGCTCTGATCGAGGCCGACGGCCGCAAGGCCGTTGCGCTGCCCGGCGATGTAACGGACGAAGCGTTCTGCCGCCAACTGGTCGCAAATGCCGTTGAGGGTCTGGGCGGCCTCGATGTGCTGGTCATCAACGCAGGCCGCCAGCAGAATCGTGAGGATATCTCGAAGGTCACCTCCGAAGATTTCGACAAGACGCTCAAGACCAATCTTTATGCGCTGCACTGGATCGCTCAGGCCGCCATGCCGCATCTGAAAGCCGGGGCCTCGATCATCACGACGGCCTCGATCCAGGCTTATGAACCCTCAGCCATTCTGCTCGACTACGCGACGACCAAAGCGGGTATCGTCGCCTATACCAAGGCGCTCGCCAAGCAGACCATTGAGAAGGGCATTCGTGCCAACGTCGTGGCGCCCGGACCTTTCTGGACGGCTCTGCAGTCGAGCGGAGGTCAGCCGCCTGAGGCGGTCATGAAATTCGGCGAGGAAAGTGTTTACGGCCGCCCGGGTCAGCCGGTCGAGATCGCACCTGTCTATGTCCTGCTGGCCTCGCAGGAAGCGAGCTTCATCAGTGGTGAGGTCTATGGCGTGACGGGCGGCGCCGGAATCGCCTGAGGCCAAGCGCGGGCGGGTGCCAGGGCGCTCGCCCGCTCAACCGAGCGATGCTGCGGCGTGGATCAAGGCAAGATGGCTCAGCCCCTGAGGCATGTTGCCGAGGAAGCCGCCGGTCTCGGGGTCGATCATCTCGGGTAGTGTCTGGCCATGGTCGCCAATCCGATAGAGGAGTGACTCAAATTGGCTGCGTGCCTCCGCTTTACGCCCGAGCGCCGCTTTGGCGGATACCACCCAGAAACTGCATGCCAGAAAGCAACCTTCTTCGTCCTTGATGCTGGTGAGCCGACGATGAAGGCCGTTCGATCCCAGCACGCGATCAATGGCGTCAAGGGTGAGCGACAGGCGCTCTGCACCGTCAAAACCAAAAGGGACGGCAAGAGCAAGGGAGGCATCGAGTTCGTGGCTTCCCGCCCAGGCGACATAGCTCTGATGCTCAGAAGACCAGCAATGCTCACCGATCCACTTTTCGATGCGGTCCCGCACCCGCTCCCAGCGCGGCACACAGCGATCCGCGATATGACCATCCCGCGCCAGCTCAACCGCGCGCGCCAGGGCCTGCCAGCAGCTGATTTTGGACATGGTGTAATGGCGCAGTTCCGGTAGCTCCCAGATTCCGCTGTCTTTTTGCATCCAGCTGTCGGCACATTGGTCGGCAAGCTGAGAGAGGACACGCGCGGAGCGATCATCCAGCACATTGCCATGGGCGACAAAGGCGGCCGCGACTTCGAAGATGTCACCGTAAATTCCGTGCTGGTGCTGATCGGTGGCGATGTTGCCGCGCCGCACCGGCTGAGACTCGCGGTAGCCGGGCAGGTCGATGTCCCGAGCATCGGGCACCATATCGCCGCCCAGCGTGTAGCACACTCGAGCGCCGTGCTCATCGAGCCTTTTGATCAGCCAGGTGAAGGCGGCCTTTGCCTCCGGCTGTGCGCCGATCAGCAGGAAAGCCTTGATCGTGTATCCAGCGTCCCTGACCCAAGCGTAGCGATAGTCGAAGTTTTTGGGACCGCCGATCTTTTCCGGCAGGGACGTGGTCGCGGCAGCGGTGATGGCGCCGGATGGCGAGTAAAGCAGAAGTTTGAGCGCCAAAGCGCTGCTCAGGACCTGCTCCCGAAACGGACCGTCATAGCGCAGACCTTCGCTCCATTGCCGCCACTCCCTGTGCGAGGTTTCGACTCGCGCGTCGATCTGGGCGATTGTGGGCACCACCATGGGCTCGTCATCCCCGGCGACCACAGCAACGATCTCGCTTTCTCCGGCCGCCAGGGACAGCCGACCCCGAAAGATCAAATCCTCATCCTGCTCGACATGCAGCTTTTTACCATGCCGGATGAGGCCGAGCACGGTCCCCGCATGGAAAACCGTCCCATTGGCGGTGCGCACGAGATAGGGACTGCAGCTGTTGGCTCGCGTACCGATCCTGATTTCAACGATGAACGATACATGGCCTTCCACACCTTCGATCCGCCTGGCGAGTTCGCACCATGGGAGCCGCCCTGCCGGGCCGCTGTTCAAGGATTCGACGAGCCGAGCCGTTCCTGTTTCCGTCGAAAACAATGTTTCATGCACATTGCTCCCCGGGCGATAGGATTGCCGGGTTGTGAAAGGGCTATCAGGCGTGATCGAAAAACGACCACCTTCGTCAGGCCAGAGCAGCCGGTCGAACATCGGCGGTGCGTCCATATTGGGGACACACCACCAGTCGATAGATCCATCGGCGCCCGACAGAGCCACTGAGCGGCCGTCACCAAGCGCAGCATAATCGCTCAGTTCGAGCCACCCGTCACGGCGCGTGCCGGAGGGGGCCGTCATCGTTTGGACGTCAACCGGCGGGCAGCGCAAGGCGCGGGCGAGGTTCGCTGAGTCATTGGATCTGTCTCTTTGTCCCGGAATGGAGGCTGGCGAAGCGTTTAATGCGCTGATTTGACGCCTGTTCCACCGGGCATTCGCGAATGAGGCTCGGTTTCATCGGTCGGCATAGACATCGCTGCCTGTGTATCTGCGGGTTGCACTGGCCTTATGCCGGGGCAGGCGCTTGACCAGGATCTTTTTCGTGAACGCCGGCTTCATCCAGGATGAGGTTTCGACCCGTTTGTCGGGACCTGTGATCCGATGGAGGCATCAGCGATGGCTGGACTAAAGGCAGATGACCCGTTTGATCTGGATCGCTTCGTCGAGGCACAGACCGCGATCTACGACACCGCGCTTGGTGAGATCCGGCAGGGCGATAAACGGAGCCACTGGATGTGGTTTATATTCCCCCAGATCGTTGGACTGGGGACAAGCCCGATGGCGCAGCGCTACGCGCTCGAATCCCTGGATGAAGCCCGGGCCTATCTCGATCACGCTCTTCTCGGCCACCGATACCGCGAATGTGTCGGGGCTCTTCAGGCATTGTCCGAGCGCGATGCCGAAGCAGTCTTTGGGCCGGTGGATGCTCTGAAGCTACGCTCGTCGCTCACGTTATTTGTCAAGGCCTCAGGTGACAGTCTGATTGAGGATGCGCTCCAAGAGTGGTTCGGGCAATCCGATCCCGAGACCCTGAAGCGGCTTTGAAAATAACACTTGGACATGGCCGTCACCGTGAGGCCGCGGGGGCCGCATCTCATCGCCTGATGCGGTAGCGTTCCCTTCAGCCTCACCAGCCTTACGTCGAACCGGTTCTTACACCACTGACGGGCGGGCTCGGTCTGGATCAAGCCCGTTTTCCCCATTTTGCCTAGTGGTCTCTAAGCGCTTGGCGAGGTTGGAACAGCCGTGCGCCTCAGAGCTTAGAACAGCGTAGTCAGCCATGTCGCGGCGAACCGGAGTTCCATCATGCCCCCTCAGACGCCTGCCGCCTCGTCGCAGCCTCGCCTGCGTACCGCCGTCATCACAGGTGGTTCAAGCGGCATCGGCCAGGCCGCTGCAGAGGCGTTTGCCCAAAGCGGGTGGCGGCTTATTCTGGCCGCACGTGGAATTGAGGACCTCGAGGCGGTGGCTGAACGATGCCGGTCTCATGGCGTCCCGGTGTTGACCAGAGTCTGCGATGTCGGCGATGCCGAGCGCATACAAGCTCTGGCGCAGGAGGCGCGAGAGTTTGGCGATGGGATCGACCTGTGGTTCAGCAATGTCGGGGTGGGAGCAGTGGGCAAATTCCTCGATGTTCCTATCGCCATCCACGATCAGGTCATTCGCTCCAATCTGATGGGCCACATGCATGACGCTCACGCGGCGCTGCCGATCTTTCTACAGCAGGGGCAGGGGGTCTTCGTGAACATGATCTCGCTGGGTGGCTATGCCTCGACGCCCTTTGCTGCCGCCTATGCTGCCAGCAAGTTTGGGCTCCGGGGCTGGTCTGAAGCTCTGCGCGCCGAGCTATCCGACCGCCCGCGCGTGCACATCTGTGACGTCTATCCCTCTTTCGTGGATACCCCTGGGCTGCGCCATGCCGGGAACTTCACCGGCAAGCGTCTTTCCGCGCCACCGCCCCTGCTTGATCCCCGCCAGGTCGCGCAGGCGGTGGTTCGCCTGGCGGACAAGCCGAAGCCCTCGACAATCGTCGGGGTTCCCACCTGGGCCATCCGCTTGGGACACGTCCTGTCGCCGGCTCTGAGCGCGCGCGCCGCCAATATGCTGTTCGAACGCTATTTCGCCTCGGCCCGGCCGACGGAGATCACGAGCGGCAACGTGCTACATCCTCGGCATGATGGCGCAGGCATCGACGGTGGACTGCGCGCCTCGCCCCTGATGCGCAAGCTAGGCATGGCAGCAGCGGTTGCGGGCGCCCTGTTGGCCGGACATCTGGTGTCGAAAGTAACTCAGGGCCGGGGTACCGAGCGACCCTGATCAGGTCGGACGAAGCAGAGCAGCAATGCGATCGGGGATCTGCACTGTCTTTGGGATACATAAGGTCTTAGCCAGAATGGCGGGGCGTAGCGAGCGCCATTCAGGTGAGCTAGCCGCATGGCGCCTTTTGAGGGCGGCCGTCGGTCCGAGCACGAAAATAGGCATCAAAAGGCCGATTCATCGATACATCCTGCCTGAGCGGGCATGCATCGCATGCGCCGATTCGGAACATTGATTTTTTTGGAAGGCGAGCTTTCGGGCAAAATCAGGTCGTCGGCTGGCGATAATGTCTTCTCCCGATAAGGCTCTTCGCTGGGCTCAAGGTCAGTCGACAAGGCAACTGACCACGTGTTTTAGGGAAAGTCAGTCCCTTCACCATGGCACAATAGCAGGCGAGCGGGCCAACCGACCTCACAACAGCCGTCTGAAGACGGAACCCGAACCTCGAGATGGCGCTCCTCCGCCAAGCTGAAGAAAAAGTTTGGAGCTGACCGGGGTACTTTTTGCCCGCTGGGCCATTGGGTCAATGAGTCTGCTGCCTCCTGCGGCGATTCTCAATCTCAGGAGCTATTATGACCGAAGCCTCCCATGACATCTCCGTGCTCAACGGCCTCATCGCTGCCACGCTTGACAGCGTGGATGGCTATACCGAAGCTGCGACGGAGACCCAGAACGGCTCCTTTGCCACTCTCTTCAATGGCCTGGCGAGCGAACGCCGTCAGCTCGTGGCGCGCCTTCAGCAGGAAGTCGTGGCGTTGGGTGGTGAGGCCGAAGAGGATGGCACGATCCTGGCAAGCGCCCATCGCGTTTTCCTCAACCTCAAGGCAGTCGTGACCGGACATGACGACAAAGCCATCATCAACGAGGTTGAGGCGGGCGAAGATCACATCAAGGCGAAGTTTGAAGACGCGCTGAGCGACGACGAGCTTTCCGCATCGGTGGTGACATTGATCGGATCGGCCTACGACTCCGTCAAGGCCGGTCATGACGAGATCCGCGATATCAAACATTCGTTTGAGCAGTGATCCAGGTATGGGGTGGGGGCGGAACACCGCTCCTGCCTTCCGGCCTCATTTATGGCAAAGCATACATCGTGAGCCTCGGGCAGCGACAGCGTGGAACGCTGCAGGAAGGCCCATACTTTGAATTACTGAGATCGCGTAGAAGCGATGAATCAGTGCGGCTCGGTCAATATGTTGGACCAGCTCTCCGCCCAGTGTTGAGCAAGCGACGCGGGTTTCGCCCGTTGGAACGCCTCCGGGCAGGAATTTACGCCGACGCGATCTGTCCCCGACCAGGCGGTGCGGTCGCGCATGAGGAATTACCCACGCCGCGCCGAGCGCGACGACGCCGACCAGCAAAGTGGCAAGCGGGCGATAACCGGAATTAAGTTTCCGAAAACTGGAAGTGTGTTTCCGGTGTATCGCTCGATCCGTCACTCGATCATCATCCGAACGGGCCAGCACCCAAAGGGACTCGCTGAGGCGGAGCCGAGCAGAGCGCCGTCCCGGCCTATGCCGAGAGAGGGCTTGGTGGCCTTGTCGCTAGTAGGAAAAACTTCCGGCCTTTGCCTTGGAGAAACCGCCCTCCCTCGGCCCCTTATCAATGGGTGTCTTGTCGCCGGGCGCGCGAGGAACAAAGCTGAAGCGATCACCCACCAGCTTTTCGCCCTCGATCTTGAAGGTTCCTGAAAGAGAGCTGCCCGACAGGATCACGTTTCCGTTGCTGACCTCGTAGTTGCCGCTCGCACCGGTGGAGAGGCTGAAGGTTTTCTCGCCAAAGGTCGCGACCACGCCCTGAGCCGGTCCGTTGACCATATTGTAGGTGCCCTGCACCGATCTGTGGCAACCCGCCAGGGCCAGCGCGCTCACCATTACCAACCATGCTTTACGCATTTCCGCCTCCTGCCGACCGCTCACCTGCAGCGGTATACGTGCCTATAAGCTAGGTCGATTCGCGCTGAAAGGGCAGGCCAAACAGGACAAGGAGCAGACACCTTTTTTGATGCCGGGCATCTCCGGCCCCGCAGAACGGGATGCCATTATCCTTCTCGGCGGTGCTACAGCCGGTGCCATCCTACTGTGAGCGGGCCTAGGCATCTTAGGGCGGGGATTGCTTCACACTGCCCTGATGCCTGTATGACCTCTAAATCAAGTGGGAAGCCTAATGGCCCCGAAAAATAGGCCGCAGGCCACCATATGGGCGCTGTTACGCGCGCGCATCTTGAGTCTGATATTTTCGATGTATCGCTCGACTGTGCGGGGAGCCAAGCTAATATGTCGTGCAATCTCTTTGGCAGACATTCCTAAAGCCACAAATGCAAGAATCTCAGATTCTCGCGCCGTTAGACGCGGTTGAACATCCACCAGTTGGGTGATCAGCACGCAGTGTCTCCCTGTTTCTTTATTATGACAATTGCAAATCGGTTGAGTTTTTATCTGTCCAGAGATCGGTATTTTGAATTTAGATATTTTTAACTCGGCGTAATAACCTTTTTGGAGTGGAAACGTTCCTGCGGGACTGATCCTGGTTAAAATGAAATGTCAATCTTTCAGATTTTGGCTTTTCATTCAGATCTATCGCAGCCGATTTCTTCTAGCGGATTAGCAATAAAACTTGCGAGCCAGCACGAGCCCGGTTGCGCGGCAATTGAGCGCGCAGATCTTGCAGGGCGGTTCTTAAGCGAGGGGCTGATTGCCTTCCAAAAGCTGCGTGGTGGCGGGAATGGTGCGGTCAGTGCATGATGGGTGTCCTCTCTTTTTTCACTGAACTAACCTGGATCAGTGCATTAGTTTCCGCAGCCGTTTTCTTCCCGCCTTGGGGAACGCAGCGGCATCATGGAACATTCCGGCAGGGAGGCTAACTGATCGAAAGCGAGCCCATGAGCGCCACCAAATCGTCCCCGGGCCTGCGCTGGCCCAGCATTCTGTGGCTCGTCCGCCATGGTCAGAGCGCGGGCAATGTTGCGCGCGATCTCGCAATGCAGCAGGGTCAATTACGCATCGACCTCACAGGTCGCGATGTCGACGTCCCCTTATCCGCTCTGGGTCGGCAACAGGCCAAGGCGCTGGGCCGCTGGTTCGGGCGGGGCGAGGACCGGCCCGAGGTTATCATGAGTTCGCCTTATGCCCGCGCCCTCGAGACAATGCAGCTCTTCCGGCAGGCAGGGGGCAGCGAGTCCCTCGAGACCCATGTCGATGAGCGGCTGCGCGAGAAGGAGTTCGGCATTCTGGATGGATTGACCACAAAAGGCATTCATCGGTTGCATCCAGAACAGGCGGAATTTCGCCGCAGGCTGGGGAAGTTCTATCACCGCCCGCCGGGCGGGGAATCCTGGACAGACGTCATTTTCCGCCTCCGTGCGGTGCTCGATACGGTCTCCCTGCATCACGCAGGCCGACCGGTTATGATCGTGGCGCATCAGGTTGTCGTCCTGTGCCTGCGCTACATTATCGAGGGCCTGAACGAGGCCGAGATCTTGGCAATCGATCGCGCAGGCGACATCGCCAACTGCGCGGTGACCGAATATCGCTTCGATCCGGCGGTTGGCCATCACGGCGGCCTGCAACTGACGCGCTACAACGCTGTCGTGCCCATGGATGAACATGCGGCTCTTGTCACCAGCGAGCCCGATCATATGGTGGCGGCGCGTGGATAGGGGCGCCGTTACCCTCGATCTGGCTTGTCTGGGCGATCACCCGCTGCCCGAACCCGACCCGCAAACGGACAAGAACGGGCGCGGCCGAGTCCTGGCGGTCGGGGGCTGCCGCGAAGTGCCCGGCGGCATAGCCCTGACGGTCGAGGCCGCCCTTCGCGCGGGGGCGGGCAAGGTTCGTCTCGCCACCATCACATCGGCAGCGCTGACCTTGGGCATTGCCATGCCCGAAATCGCCGTGGTGGCCTTGGGCGAAAGCGCAGACGGACATATCGCCAATCTCGATGCCCTTGCAAAAAGCGAATGGGACGCAATGGTCGCAGGACCAGCGATGTCCTGTCACGATGGATGTTCCGCTCTGGCTGAGCGCCTCCTCGGCTTCGACGACGGTCACGCGGCGCTTATTCTCGATGCAGCACTGCTGATGGCTTTGCCCCGTTGTGGCCAGTCGCTCAAGACGCGCAGCACGCATGCCGTTTTGACGCCTCATATCGGCGAGATGGCGGCCATGTTGGAATGTGACGTCGAGGCGATAAAGCAGGACGGGGCGCGGGCAGCCCGGGAGGCGGCTGATCGGTTTGGCGCCGTTGTGGTGTTCAAGGGAGCGACGAACTGGATTGCGACGCCGGAAGGCCAGCTCTTCCGCTATAGCGGCGGCAGCGTCGGATTGGCCACAGGTGGTTCGGGCGATGTGCTCGCAGGGATTGCCGCCGGGCTGGCGGCACGGGGCGTCGGCCCCTTGAGCGCAGCGCTGTGGTCTGTCTGGCTGCACGGCGAGGCCGGGCGCGTATGTAGCGCAACCATCGGCCCGCTGGGCTTTCTGGCGCGTGACTTACCTCTTCACGTCCCGGCGCTGATGGCGGCTGCCGCAGCAACGAAACGTGTTGCACCCGATGACTCATGATCACCCGCACGAGCCTGGAGCCTGCGAAGATAAGACACTGTTATGCGAGAGTGACAATGAGGGACCAAGACCATAGCGACCATAGCCAGATTGCGGGATTGAGCCCGCAGGTTCTCGCGCTGCGCGCTGAGCTGGCCGAGCGTTCCATGCGGAGCATCGATGCCTTCAGTCTGGGAGATCTCACGGTCAATGTCTCTGAAGGTCGGGACTCGCTTTGGGCGCTTCTCCGCCGGCCCGGCCGGGGTGGACTGGCAGTTCGGTTGGCTTATGCTCCGGGCGGATTCGAGAAAACGAGCAGGCTTCGCCGCCGTGCCGGCGAAACGCTGCGGCTTTCGGCTCGAAGTGCCATCGGGCGCCATCTCGTCGTCTTGCGCACCGAAGGTCTTGACCTGCAACGTTTGCATTTCACCGTTCAGCTCACACCCGCCGCCGATCTGCTGCTGCCCTTCCTGCCGCGCGATATCTATCCTCTCGACGCTGACGACGATCCGGCCGGAGTTGTCGGCAATGTCGAAGCAGCGCAGCGCGGGCTGAACACAGGGCTTATCTATTTCCACCTCGACAAGCCGGAGATGGGGAGCGTGCTCTATCTGCAGAACCTGACGGCGCTGAACGACTATTTTCGTGCAACCCATACGAAACCTGACGGGGCCGTGGGCGGGGAGTGGCCCGAGCTCGGCTATTTGCCGCCCACGCCCCCGCAAAGCGGGACGCCGCCCACCCATCCCTTGCCCGCAGGCAAGCAATTGACCATTGCGGATGGTATTCTCGTACTGCGCGACAGCGCGCCGCCTGATGAGCGCGATTCAGCCCGGCGCTTTATCCAGATGCTCGGGGCTGCCTACACGGCGCTTGAGCTGCCCCCCATCGAGTACCATGATTGGGTTGATCGGGCGGAGCGCACCATCTCGGATCTGTCCCGCTCGCCCAAAGCCACCGTCCGCCATTACGGTCATCGCTATGCCCATCCTTACACGGCCAGCGAATATCCCGACATCATGGTCCAGATGGCACTTCTTGCACAAATGCACGATTTTGCCAGATGGAGCGAGACCCCTATCCCGCTCCAGACAGATTTCGAGGCAGGGCTCGAGAAATTCTACGACCCCAGGCTTAAAGCGCTGCGTCGCTATCTGCCTAATGTCGGCCAGGACAAAGACGCGGACGCGGTCGATAGCTGGTATCTCTACCACCCGCTGATGAACCTCTGTCGCCTTGCCATCGCGGGCAACGACAAGGCGCGAGACCTCTTCGGGCGCTCGATCGATTTCGGCATCAAGGCCGCTCACCATTTCAAATACAAATGGCCGGTGCAGTATAAGATTACTGATTTTTCAGTGATAACCCCCGTGGCGCCCGCTGACGGGCGCGGCCAGACCGATGTGGGCGGCATGTATGCCTGGGTCATGCTGCAGGGGTACGAGCTCACGCGCGAGGAGCGGTTCTTGCATGAGGCACAGGCCGCACTTGATGCCGCCCAGGACCTTCGCTTCAACCTCAACTACCAGGCCAATCTCACGGCATGGGGTGCCGCAGCCTGCCTGCGCCTCTGGCGCATCACAAACATCGATCGCTATCGGCTGCAGAGCCATGTCTATCTGGCCAGCTTCTTCCACAATTGCGCGATATGGGAATCGGACATCGCGCAGGCCGTGCATTACCGGAATTTCCTGGGCGTGACCTGTCTGCAGGACGCTCCCTACATGGCAGTATACGAGTGTTTCGACAGCTTCTGTGCCTTTGAGGATTACCTGCGCGATAGTGGCCCCGAGCTGGAACCGGCCGCACGCATGCTCATCAGTCAATATTGCCGCTATGCGCTCGACCGGGCCTGGTACTATTATCCCGACACCCTGCCCGAGGGCGGCTTGGCGCAGGACATTCGCAACGGGCATATCGATCGTAGTCTGTCGTTCCCGCTGGAAGACCTTTATGTTGATGGTCAGCCAGCGGGACAAGTTGGTCAGGAGATTTATGGTGCGGGGGCCGCGCTGGCCTTCGCTGTCCGGTCATTCCACCCGGTTGCAGGCGCAGCCTTCCGTTTGTTCTGTGACCACTTTATCATGGCAAGTGAGCGCACTGGAGAGCGAGCGATCACGATAAGCCTCGACGGCGGCGAGACATGCTCTGCCTTGCTGTCGGCAACACCTATCGGAAAAGAGCCTTTACCCAAATTCATCGTTCTGACAGCGGGTGGCGATCGCTTGCGCCCCTCTCGAACTGTCCCGGAAAGGATCGAGTTCCAGGTGCCTGCCAACGGCCGTCTCCTCATCAGCTGGATCTAAGCCCCGTCGGCGCACCGACCTACCGTGGAAACGAAAGGAGCACCGCAACCGGTTGACTGATTTCATGATGGCATGAGGCACATTGAACACAGACATGCTCGATCGGCAGTTGGTCTCGTATATCCCTCACCTGAGCCAGGGAAACGCTACGGCGACGAACTGTCGAACAGGCGTGTTCTCGCTAGTCTGGCGCTCCTGGCATCTTCGCGGGATCAATCTGGGTTAGCGCATTTGCGGCCCTGGTCGGCGAACAAAGGCATTCCCCGCAGCTTTCTTCAGCAGACCAATTACAAGAGTGGATGCGTCATGGCGACCAAATTTGAGCAACAAGAGAGAGCGTCACAGTTCCTCAACGATGACTTTCAGCGCGGCCTGGCTCAATGGAACAGACTTCGTCTGGCCCCGGGCCTGGCGGACGGCGATTGGCAAGAGGCACTCGAGCGTGACCACAAGATGCTTCGGCTGCAAGGTGGTTTCCTCGAGGAATTGCGCGACGAGGTAAGATCTGAAGCTGCGGAAGTACCGACGGAGGCCACCGCGTTCGTAGAATGGTTCGAGGATCTCAAAATCGAAGGACCGGGCCAGGGGGATGCTCTTTTTCCATGGTTGGCCGAGGAAGCGTCGCGCGACGAGCTCACATGGTTCTTCGAGCAGGAAGCGGCAGGAGAGGCTGGATTTGACGACTTGGTGGCCATGACGCAGGTCAAGCTGCCTGTCGGCCCTAAGCTGGAACTGGCTCGAAATTATTGGGATGAAATGGGTCGGGGAAATATCCGCGGCATGCATGGGCCCATGCTTGATGCGCTGGTCGATACGTTAGACGTTCGACCCTCCATTGGGACGACAGTCTGGGAAAGCCTCGCCCTGGCCAACGCTATGACGGCGATGGCTTCGTCTCGCCGATACGCATGGCATTCCGTCGGGGCACTCGGTGTGATCGAACTGACCGCGCCCGGTCGCTCCGCGCTCGTCGCGCAGGGACTGCGACGGGTGGGCCTGTCCGGGAAGGAGCGGCGTTATTTCGATCTTCATGCGGTTCTCGATGTGAAACACAGTCAGGATTGGAACCGCGAGGCGCTGACACCGGCCATTCAAGAAAACCCTGCCCGCGCCCAGGCTATTGCTGAGGGCGCTTTGATCAGATTGCGCTGCGGCGCCCGCTGTTTTGGACGCTATCGAATGCATCTCTGGGAATGAAACGCTCTCTCTGAACGTCGTACGGAGCAGCCTGCCTGCTGAAGTACCGGGACAAAACAACTCTCACCCAAGGAGAAACTCATGGTTGACCAAAAACGCGAAGGCCCGTTGGGCGACGTCATCCCGACCCCAGATGCCCCTGACATGGAAACACCGGGCGGGCAAAAGCCTGAGAAAATTGAGGACCGGCCCAATGTTAGCCACGTGACGCCAGAGGATTACCCCGAGGAGGAACGCGCCAAGCTCGAACCGAACGAATGAGCGGGCCAAGCTTGGCGAAGAGCTGAAGCTGCAGTTCGTCATAGCCCATGCCGGTTGGCTCGGTGCGATGAGGGCGATCAGCGGAAAGCCTCACGCCGACCGCATCGCCCGCCAGTATGAGCAGATCTATGCCATCGATCTGCACCGCGCAATTCAAGGCACGCA
Organism: Novosphingobium terrae; assembly: GCF_017163935.1. Classification (NCBI taxonomy): domain Bacteria; kingdom Pseudomonadati; phylum Pseudomonadota; class Alphaproteobacteria; order Sphingomonadales; family Sphingomonadaceae; genus Novosphingobium; species Novosphingobium terrae. The sequence continues at coordinate 79,302 of NZ_JABVZR010000003.1, forward strand.
TGGCTTCCAGCCCAGAGAGCAGCGGCATGCGCCGCAAGATGCGTCCATGCCCAACTTTATCCCGAGAGGACGAGACATGGGGCGACCTGCGATCATCGCGGGTTCTCCCGTTTGCCCGTTGCTTTTCAGCACATTGGCGCCAGCTATCATCTCAACATGCCCAATCCCATGGCGTACTCCTCAACGGGAATGATGGACAATTTGATGATCAGCGCCCCGGAGCTTCAACAGATGGGCATCATGAACCACGAGGCGCGAAGCTAGGGCACGCACACCGGGCCGGCCCCGATTGCACCGTCACCACCCCCTGCATTTGCCCCCGGAGATGGTGCGGAAGCCGTGAACAGCTATGTCGCAAGCATCTCTCGGCGGGACGCATCGCGCGCCGTCCAGTTGCCCGCGGCGCCTCCATCACCGCGGGGTGCAGAATGTGTGCAACAGCGTGGCGCCAGCCCTCGCACACGACCCGAAGAATGGCTTCGGCTGCGTATCGCGGGGGAGGCGAAGCTAGATTTCACACTCGTCAAAGCCAGTTGGCGGCACATTAGTGAAGGGAAATGGCCTGCCGATGCCGTTGCCCAATATCGAAAAAACGTCGCTCAGGGGCTCGCACGGGAGGGCGTCGATCTCAATGCCACGCAGCCCACTGCGGAAGGCTTTGTCCCAAAGTGAGTGTGAGAAAGCCTCGCGAAACGCGAACGAGCGGATCGCCCGCAGCAGCGCAATTGTCGAGGAACCGCCAAAGGGGCGGCAAAACAAGTCGCAAAACAGCCCTTGCGCAAGCAGGTGTGCAAGCACCTCCCGGAATCCCGGGCCTGAGCGCTTACGCCATTCAAACCAATGGCAGCTATTGGCGCGCCGGTTAGGGCAAGATGCTTATGGCTGAGTGCCGGCACGGCAAGGAAAGCGGCGATACACCTTTCACCGCTGTAGAAGGATCCGTCCAATGATCGTGCCTGAAAGATCTCAACGTGAGAGGCTTTTAGCCCTTTTTCAAACTCGGTCGGTGATGAAGGCCAGTGAGATTAAGGAGGCCGGCATCACTGCTGCGGCGCTTTCCAAGGCTATCGAGGATGGCGATCTAGAGCGGATTTCTCGTGGACTCTATCAGCGCTGCAATGTCGACCTCGCACATCATCACGCTCTCGCCGTCGCGGCAATGCGGGTCCCCAAAGGAGTCATTGCGATGCTATCGGCCTTGGCGTTCCACGAACTAACCGTTGAGGAACACCCTCGGGTCTGGATAGCGATCGGCGCAAATGGCTGGGCGCCAGCGCCGGCCTGCCCGCCACTGCGCATCGTTCGTTTCACTGAGCCCAGCCTTAGCCAGGGAGTCGAACAGCATTCCATAAGCGGGATCAATGTACCGATCTATTCTCTCGAGAAGACGCTGATTGACGTCTTTCGTCACCCACGGTTGATTGACCGTGAAGTGGCCCTATGCGCGCTTAATCAGGCCTTGCAGGAAAAGCGCGTGGACCCGGAAGCTCTACAAGAAAGCGCGCATGGCGCGGGGATATTGCCGGTCATACGGCCATTTCTCGCGCATTCGCTGTCGAGAATGGTCCGCGCTTCCTGAAACGCTAATACCTGCGTTCCGCCTTGGAATATTCCCGCTAAACATAGCGTATGGCTGGCCCAGCGGCCAATCACCGCTCGCTCCATAGGCCAGTGGCGGTTTTCAGGCAGCTTGCCCGGGCACCTTAAGTTCAAAGTACTCGCCCGGGCTTTAGAAGGGCAAGGGGATTTATCATGATCACGCTGCGGCCGAACGAGAGGTGATGGGCAGCGCTCCAGGACCGGCCAGCACGCGAGCGCCTCGGACCTGCGTCATGTACCTGCCATCCGGCATCCGGTTCATGACAATGGTCCTGTCTCGAAAGACCAGATCGAGATGCTGGTCTTCGCCGAGGACCGCACTGATCTCCTTGTCCTTGGCGCCCGAGCGCACTTCCATATAGACCTGCACCAGCACCCGGTCGCGCAAGGTGAGGTAGTCCTGCAGATGGTCGCGCGAAACGCGCGCCCGGGTCGGTGAGAGGTGCATCGCTTCGAACACGGCGGGCGCATCGACGATCGCCACGTCATTGTGCGGTTCCATCGGATCATCCCAGTGGATGCTGCCATCGGACCCAGCCCGTGGGATCAGACCGTAGGTCATGGCAAAGCCCGGATCGAGGACCAGTGTCGTGCGGTTGAGCGATTCCCAGTTCAGAATCAGAGGTTCAAGCTTGAGGCATTCTTCCTCTATCCATGCCTCGATCCAGAACTCGGGTCTATATCGCCCAGCTTCGCTTTCAAGCGGGCGGGGACCGTTGATTTCGACATCGGCGCCGAAGCTCGAAAGTTCGCCATTGAGGCGTTCCAGATCAGCAGGAGCGATCAGGGCGGTCGATGAATAACGCTGGCCGTCAATCGGCCCCTCGAAACTGCGCATCTCAGCCACCGTAACCATGGGAGCGGCCCACGGGTCTTCCTGCGCAATATGCTTCAGCAGGTCGGGCCACCATGTGTCATCCATTCGGGCTACCTCTCATCAAAGCCTGAAGCTGGTTGATGAGGTGTGCGGGGCCAGCAAGTCAATGTTGAAGACCCGTACCGAATCTTGCCAGCCACGCGAAGGCGCGCCGGTGCAGAGTTCAGATGTTAGCATCAGGGGCGCGTGAGAGCTCACTCGAAAGGGCATCTGATGCGCGGAAACCCTAAGTTCCTGGCCCCGGTTGGAACCCGCCCTCTGCCGAAAATCCAACGCGATAACAGACGTCATGTCCAGGGCGCCAAAGGGCAGGGGCTTGCTGTGACGCACGCTGGCCCCGCTATGACCTCAGGTCGTGGTCTCCGGAACGGCTCTTATCGGTGTCGAGAAGGCCTTATCTGCTGTTCGTTCATCGCCATAGGAGCTTAGTCGCCGACATGATTTTCAAGTCGGATTCAGGCTATGCCGCTGCTGATCCCATGAGCGCGCAGGCTTTCTTATCAAAGAGGTCGGCCCTTATCCGATATTTCTCAGCGATATGAGGGTTTGTTTGGTTGGCTTTCTCACGCTCTTCGCGCGCACGCATGCGGCAATATGCCGCGTCGATTTCGTCAAACATTGTCATTCCTCTCTAGGCGGTCGCCTTTGGCGACTCACAGAAGCCGTCTAAAACCACGAGGGCTGCCTTCGGCGTCGAATGTTACACGGAAATGGCTTTCCGGTGCGCAAGCGCTAAATGGCGACGAGGAGGGCCTCGCTCAAGCCCAACAGCTTCGAACACCGTACTATGAGGACAAAATGATGGAACGCCGACGTTGCAACGGTGACGTTGATCCGGGTGCCGTAACGCTGCCGCCTTCAGCAGGGTGGTTGCCTGCAAAGCGCCTGTAGCGGTCAGCGGGCCACCTCACACGGTCAAACTTAACTAACCGTCGTCGAGTTCTGGCGGCAGAGTGTGCCGCCTGTCGATAACGGCGTTGGCCAGTTCCTGCGCGGCGTCTTCCCGCACTGAGGCCTTGGGGGCCGTGATGCCCGCACGCGCCCAAGCGGGGGCGGCGAGGATAGCCTGAGCGATAGGGGTGGGGTCGATTCGTTCCATGGACATATGAGAACAAATATGGAACATCGGCGCAAGATGGAATGTCGAGGAGCCGATTCGATGTCTCTGGAATATGATCACTCCCCCCGTTTGGCTGAAGCCGTAAAGCTGGATGTGCTGGTTCGCCGAATATTAAGGCGGTGCGCGCATTCGTCAGATCATGAAGTGGCGATCTCGGGGGCCCGGACTGACGCGGCTCACTGAACGCTATGGACCTCATGCAAGCCTTGGCCGTCGTCGACTCAGTGGCGGATCGCGCGGATGTGTTACCAGAGCGCGGTCAGAACCTCATCGATGCGATGGCTTGCTCGCGTGACTGGGGGATCGAGCGTTCCGAGCTTGTCGATTTCTGGATATGCCTGGAGGATGATCACCCTGTGGGCCGGTGGCAGAGCGCCAACGCGCAGCGCAATCGAATAAGGCATCTGGTGAATGATCGTCGGCGGGCTGTGAAGGAGCGTCAAAACCCGAGCCATGGGGATTGGTAGTGCTGTGCGCAGCGGCGGAGGAGGATATATCCGCCGCGATCAAACGTGAAATGGCAGAAATCCGCCATTTTGTGCTATCAGATCGAGAACGCGATACTCCTACTGATATCCCACATTTTCGCTGTCTATTCCCATTTTCAGGAATAGGCAGAGCAATCCGAAGCGACCATCCTTGGGGCCTAACCCTAGGAGATCACCATGGATGAAGACGCGCTCATGGCCTTTGGTGCCGTGCTGACCATCATAGGCGGCCTACTGGAGCGCGCCGGAATATCCTCGAATGCGGAACTGGCCGGTATGCTGCGGAACATGGCTGCCGCGACAGATCTGTCTGGACCGCAGTATAGCGGGCAGGCCGCCTATATCACCGCCTGGTCCTCCATGGTGCAGTCTGCGGCGATGTCCCTGCCGGAAGGGGGCGGGAAGCCAAACTAACCCAGATCATGGGTTTATGCGGCATTTGCCCCTTCCCATTCCACGAGAACCCGGTACGCAGGCCGCGCGGGATCTCGATACCAAACCAATCCCGTGCGTTTGACGGTTGCGACCCGTTCGATGGAAAAGTCTTGGCGCCTTCTTTGACCACCGATTGACGGCGCTGAGAAGGTTGGCTCGGTATCGAGGGGATCGCAAGATCTCGGGCGAGCCAACCGCACTTGCGATAAGTGGTCGGAACCAATGCGCAGATCCTGCAATTTACATGCAGAGGCGCCTTCGAGCGTCGCGAGCGTTCCCTACGTGCTCCGCCCCCCCCGCCGGTCGGGAACGCTCGCATTCCCCGGAAATCATGGAGGTTTGCAAAATGCCGCTTGCGAGGTTTCCCAAGCAGAGGGTGTCCCGTTTCTGGGAATTGTGGGATAATTTTGCAGCACAGAGCGGATCGATGATCAAGCCCGTCCTGCTTCCGACCGAGCCCATGGCTCGGCTGTTTCTGGTCGATGATGCATTCGGAGAATATCTGAACCGCAGAAAATTCTTTGACGGAGACGGGACCGCAGCCGCAGGTTAGGCGGCGTCGCAAAATGGAACATGCACGGGGGCTGCATCTCTGAGCGATGGGCGCATGTAACTATGTAAGGTGAACCGCACGGATTTTTCGGAGGGTCCACCTCGGGAGTGCCGGATGAACGAAGGCCCGCTTTCGACGGTTACAAAAGGACGCGTGAGGGCAAATTTGTCCGCGGGAGTGGCCGGTCAAAACGCGCCGCCAGAAAGCTGCGATAATAGAAATTATGTTAAAACATCTGCTTCAGATAGGTCAAGGCCGACTTCTGGCGGTGAGCTGAATAAACCTGAACGCATGTCCTCTTCCATCCATGATCTGCTAACTCATTAGTCGATCACCCGACGAAGCGTACTTTAAGTTGGAAGTCTAATCCATTTCCCAACGAGCTCGACGGATCCGCGGCCATTTGTTCAAGCGTATCACCCAAGGCGTCAATTTACCATTGCGATGGCGATCGGATCACTTGGATCGAAGCCGTTCATCGTGCACGCCAAACTGGCAAGCCGAGGCCCACAGCGTGCAACCAGTATGGTTTGCATCATCGCTGCATCATACGCAATGGTCGCATGGAAAACTCGCAGCGTCGCATCACGCTTGAGATCCACAATCGTCGAGCTGAAGAGGCATCGGCGATGCCGTTGCGGTGACATTGCGACCTTCGCCATATTTTGTGGGTCTAGTGCCGGCAGCAGATCCATCTGTGCGGATTTAAGATCCCGGAATCACGAGCCGTTCCAGGAGACGGACCGGGTTAGCCGCCTTTCTTGACCGTCGCGAAAACGGTGGTTCAGCGAGAACACGAGGCCTGCCCGAGACGACATTGCGAACAGGGAGTGGTGACAAGCACTATAAAGCGTTATTGAATGGAGCCATGAAAACAATCAAACTCGTCCCGCTTCCATTATTGACACTCAAGGCACTTGGCGCTGGTGATCTCATATCGGCGAACCATACCGCACCAATTCCGCTAAGCGAATATTTCGTGCGTCCCGATTGCCGGAGCACTTGGCACCGGCGAGCTTTGCAGATTGCAAAAGACCCTCGCGCCGAAGAATGGATCACGCGAGTTATTGTCGATACAGATCGAGGAATGGCGATCGGCCAAGCTGGATTCCACGGGCCGCCGGATGCCCTCGGTATGGTCGAAGTCGGCTACGCAATAGACCCGCTTTTCCGGAGGCAGGGATATGGTCGCGCTGCTCTTGCGGCCCTACTTAGTTGGGCGATGAAAGACGAGACTATTAGAAGGGTTAGAGCCTCCATCAGCCCAGAAAACCTCCCTTCACGTATGATTGTTAGCAGCTTTGGATTTGTCGAGGTGGGTGAGCAGTGGGATGATGAAGATGGTCTTGAAACAATTTTCGAGGTTGAAGCCTGCTAACCCGATAGGAACCCGTTTTTCGCCCCCTCCATCAGGAACCCAGTCCGAGACGGCTGCACTCGACCGAACGTCAGAATTTTAAAAACGGCTTGCAACGCGGGAGCCAACCACAGATGCCGTTCCGGTCCCGACGACGGTGGCGTCCATCCACTCAAGGCATGCACGACACTTTGAAGAATGCCTCAGTTCCGCCCGGTTCTCAAAGCGATGGCCCATTCTTGGCGCCCATTGCTCAGCGCGACACAGGCCGCCTGTTCCCAATCATAATCGACGCAATGGATTTCTGCGGACCAATCACCGCCATTATCCGACACGATCGCATAGCGTGCTTGCGGTGACCCAGCCTCAACAGAGTGGGGATAGGGGTGGTCATCGGTATAAGCTGGCAGACCTACACTGCCGGGGTTCACGATCAGACGACCATCATGCAACCTTTCCACGCGCGCCAGATGGGTGTGACCGCAAAGGATGACTCGGGCATCACAGTTACCTGCCCGATCCTTAATCTCGGCTTGTGTCGCACGGCGCAAGCCTTCGGGCGTGACGGTCTCAAGCAAATAATCCAAATCGCTATTTGGCGTCCCATGCACTAGCAGGATATCTTCGTTCAGCCGGATAGTTTGGGGCAGGCTGTCGAACCACGCCAATTGCGCTGGCGTGAGCGTTTGGGCAGCGTACCGATCCGATGGGCCCATCCGATCAAGTGGGAGGGTCAAAACCTGTCGTTCGTGATTTCCCCGAATTGTTGGAAATTCCAGAGGTATAAGGCGATCGGCCGTCTCGCGTGGAAACAGGCTACCTGAACAAATATCGCCAAGATTGACGATCTGATCGATTGAATGCTTCGCTATATCCCGAAGCACTGCATCAAGGGCAGCAATATTACCATGGATATCTGATATCGCAGCAATTTTCATATCACCTCTTATTAATACAGAGAGTTCAATATATCATGCTTGTCCGATTTACCTGTTCGATCGCACCCCATTACCTGGGGAAGAAATTTTCGCCTTCAAGATTAAATTTCAACTGCGTAGCTTTTTTATCAAAGCGTTGTAGCGTGGAAAACTCGGACGCATCCTTCTTCACTTTCTATTTTATAAGATGATACACGTCTTTCTGCATCATTTATATTGTTATCCTCGAATAAAGATCGGCCTCGTTTTTCGGGCGAAGATGAAAATGACTTGATTACGCTTTTGGCAAAAATCGTCTGATATTCATACTATTATGAAACTTGATCATCCCAGGGCGCTAATGGCATGAACCTATCAACAAGCGCGTCAACCACCGCTCGAACTTTGGGCGCTAGATCGCGGGATCGCGGCCAGATTGCGGTTATGGCGCCATCCGTTACAGGTGTCGCCAGGGCAATTATCTCGAGCTTACCGCTGCGCAACTCCTTGTCGGCAAGCCAGGTCGACAAATAGGACACACCAAGCCCATCTACTGTTGCGTCGCGCAAGGCTTCTCCATGGCTGATAGTATGGCGAGGACGGACCGCTATTTCACGAATCTGCCCGTCGCTTTCTTGAAAGCGCCAAGGCAACGCACGACGGTCCTTAGCGTAGGCGAGGCAATCGTGAATGGCCAGATCATCGACGGAGCTTGGCCTCCCTCTTCGGTCCAGATAATCCGGCGAGGCGCAGATCACCGACTTCTGCGATCCTATGCGGCGCCCGGTCACGCTTGCCATCGTCCCAGGATCGCCCAGCCTGATCGCGAGATCAATCCCCTCCTCAACGAGATCCACGTAGCGGTCGGTGAAGCTCACCTCCAATTCCAAGTCCGGGTTGTCCGCCGCCATCACCTCAAGAATCGGCATTACGCACAAGCGTCCGAATGAAACCGGCAGATTGATCCGCAAAAGGCCAGAAACCGATCGCTTGCGGGCCGCGAGCAAAGCCTCTACCATATTCAGTTCTTCGAGCACTTTAAGGCAGCTTTGATAATAGGCGTGACCTTCTGCCGTCAGGCTCAAACGCCGCGTTGTGCGTTCAAGCAGCCGGACTTTGAGGCGTTCTTCTAGGCGCGAGACACTTTTGGCCGCAGCTGATTTCGACACACCCATACGCAGGGCTGCCGCAGTGAAATTACCGCTTTCCACCGTATGCACGAAGGCTGAAATGCCTTGAAGATGGGAATGAACGTCCAGCGACATAATTGGCAACCTGATGGAGGAAATGATCGGAATTCATAGCGCAACATAAGCCAAGGGATTGTCAATATGATGAGCTTCCAAAATCTGGAGGCAAGGATGAAAACAGTCATGAAGCAATGGCAACTGCCTGCCTTTGGGCAGCGAAACCTCGAGCTTGCAGAACGGCCGGTCCCGACGCCCGGGCCTCGAGATCTGCTTGTACGGGTCGCGGCCGTCTCCCTCAACTATCGGGACCTCCTGGTGATGGAAGGCGAACTCTTACTCGAAAAGCCGACCATGCCTTTCGTCCCCACCTCCGACATGGCGGGCGAAGTGGTGGGGGTAGGCCCTGACGTATCCCGCTTCCGTCCCGGCGACCGAGTGCTCGGCCATTTCTGGACCCAGTGGATCGACAATGCCCCACCAACCGGGATGGAGCGACACGGACAGTCGCTGGGTGGGCCGCTGCCAGGCATGCTTAGCCAATATGTCGTCCTGCATGAGGACAGCGCGGTGGCTGCACCCGTGTCGCTGAGCGACGAAGAAGCCTCCACCCTGCCGATCGCCGCGTTGACCGCCTGGTTCGCGCTGGTTGTAACGGGTCCGGTCAATGCGGGTGATACAGTGCTGATTCAGGGGACCGGCGGTGTAGCCCTTTTCGGGCTGCAATTCGCGCTAGCATTGGGCGCGCAAACGATTATCACCTCCAGAAGCGGCGATAAGCTTAATCGTGCCAAGGCTCTGGGTGCTACGACGGTGATCGACACTAGCCTCACCCCTGACTGGGCTTCGATCGCGCGGGAAGCTACAGCCGGCAAGGGGGTGGACCATATTATGGAAATGATTGGAGGCGACAATCTGATCCGTTCGACAGACTTACTGGCGGCTGGTGGACGCATTGCCCTGATCGGTTTTCTCGATGGACAGATGCTCCAGTTGCCAGCCGTATCGATGATGTTGAAGAGGTCGATCCTTCAGGGCATCTCCGTCGGCCATCGCCGTGCCTTCGAGGATATGAACCGCGCCATAGACGAGCTTGGCATAAAGCCTGTCATTGATGCAATCTACCCCTTCGCAGCGGCGCTCTCTGCCTTCGATCACCTGAAACGGGGCCCCTTCGGCAAGGTTGTTATCAAGGTGGCGCAGGATTAATGGATATCGCAGTATATCTCAAACAAGCCGGCGCCTTATCCGGCATACTTCCAGCATCCTACTGATATTTTTGGCCGAACAAAAGGTCCGTCAGTGACATGGCTGTCTTCCGTAAGCGGGTTTCATCACGATGGACCCGCTCCATGACTGCAAGTCCCCTTGTGAAGGTGATAACGATGTCTGCTGCCGCCTCCGCGCTGATATTGAGCTGCAGCCTTTTATCCATCAGAACAAACTGCACCATTTCTTCGAGTTGATCTAGGAGACGCTGCAAACGCTGGGTGACCTTGGTATCAACCCTGTCCATCTCGATCGCCGTCCGCGTAGTTAGGCATCCGCGAGCCGGGGTTCCATCAGTCATATTAGCGATCGCAACGTCAAGGAGTGCTGCGATGGCAGACCGAGGATCGCCCTGCGTGAGTGCCGCTTTGGCATTTTCTAGGAAGCGATCTGCGTAACGATCAAAAGCTAGAAGGAAGAGTGTCTCCTTGTCTCCGTAAGCATTGTAGAGGCTCCCTCGCTGAACCCCTGTCGCGACAGCCAGTTCGGGCATGGACGTTGCGCTGAACCCTTTTCGCCAGAATAGATCCAGCGCCTTGGCCAACACATCATCCTCGTCGAATTGCCGCACTCCCGCCACGCATCACCCCACTATCCTTGACAGAACTGTCAAACTTGACACCTTTGTCAAGAATAACCTCGCTTGACAACCTTGGCGAGCACAGATTCGCTCTATGAGTGGAGGAGGCGATGTCGTTCGTACTGGTCACCAATGTCACTCAATATGCAGGCCCCGGGGCAGTCGATGGTCTCTTGGCCGAAGGTCATCATGTACTATGCCATGATCCCTCCTTTACCGATGACCAAGCCCGAGAAGAATTCGAGAGTCGCGCAGGCTCGATCACTGCTTTGGCCGGCCAGATTCCAGAAGAAATCCATTTAGAAGTTCAACGCCGTTTCGGCGTGCCAGATGCAATCGTATCGAACGATGCCCACCCCATCGCCCGAAAGGATATTGAGACTATACCGGTCGATGACTTCGGCGCCACCTTCGACGCCGTGGTGCTCAAACCCATTCAGCTAACCCAACTCTTCCTTCCCGCTATGAAGGCGCGGCGCCGAGGAAGCTTTGTTTTCGTCACATCCGCACGCGAGGCGCGGCCCGAGCCGGGCTATGCGGTACCAACCACCTTACGCGCGGCGACAACCGCTTTTGCCAAGGCACTGGCAATCGAAGTAGCGCCTTTTGGTATACAATCTAACGTCGTCGCGCCAAACTATCTCTACAGCGAACTTTATTATCCGCGCGCGAGCTTCGTCGATGATCCGTCCGGGCGCGAAGCCATCGCTGCACTCGTACCCTTTGGGCGGCTGGGTGAGCAGTCCGAAATCGGTGCCCTCATCGCCTTTCTAGCCTCAGGCCGCGCGGCTTTCATGACCGGCCAGATGGTGCACTTCACTGGTGGCTGGTCATGAGTGAGATCTTCGATGCAGCATTGCGAATCAGCACCATCGATAACAACGCGATTGCGCGCTTTCTGATGCTATATCGCAAGGCGATCCGACGTTCTCCGTTCGAGTTTCGGTTGATCCTCCATTCGACGTAAAGGAGGCCACATCGATTTTCCAGACTGATAGATATGATGGTGTAGCTCTTTTCCCGTTTCTTGGTTCTATCGCCACTCGCGACCTGCGCTTATGAATTTTAACATCCGAACCCTTGTGGATTCGGCGCCCTTTGCGGAGATAAAAAATGGCCTGTGGTACCGTTGCGTGCTGGATGGCAAACCGTGCTTGCTGAATGACAAGAAGACGTGCCCGAGATGTCACGGCATACTCGCCTAAAAGATCGACAGAGGCACTTGCCAAACATAGGTATTACGACTTATTTTTGCATAATTATTTGTAATTCAAATTAAATCTGGACGATCTCTCGGTATGGGAATAATAGTCCCGCCGAAAATCAATTCCGAAATTGGGGGCATGTGTACGATGGAGAAATGTCAATCGCGCGGTTTGCGCGCCAAATGGCGTGCGTCCGTCGTCTTCGCGGCTGCATTTCTCACGGCATCGCCGGCCCTCGCCCAAACTGCACCTTCGGCAAGTCGCGTGGCACCTGAAAGCCTGGCCCCCTTGAAGCCGGATGAGGCAGGGGCGATCGCCCTGCCCGAACGCGCCACTGCCGATGCCCCACCGGGCGCGGACAGGTTGAACGTCACCTTGCGGCAGGTCCTCGTTGAGGGCGGTCTCCCGGAATTCGCCGGGATCACGCAGCAGGTGACCGCCGAACTGGCCGGACACAATGTGAAGGTATCCGATATCTACACCGCCGCCGGCCGGATCGAGGCAGCCTATGCACGAGCCGGCTATGTGCTCACGCGTGTCACCCTGCCGCCGCAGCGCATCACCGATGGCGGAGATGTGAAATTCCTGATCATCGATGGCTATATCGAGGATGTCGATGCCAGCGGCGTGCCAGCCCGCGTACGCACCGCCGTTCGCAAACGGGTGGCCGGTCTCGTTGGCGCCAGGGGCCTGACCCTGTCGCAGATCGAGCGTCGTGTGCTGCTGGCGGGCGAGGTGCCGGGCGTGCAACTGCGCACAACCCTGATCCGCGGCAGCGCCGTGGGGGCCACGCGCCTGATTCTCGAAGCCAAATACCGGCCGATCTCGGCTTCGCTCGGCCTTGAGAACGATCTTGGCTATGCCTATGAAAATCAGGCACTCTCTGCTCAGTTCGCGCTGAATTCGGTGCTGGGTCTGGGCGAGCAGCTCTATGTTCAGGCCACCACCGGGCCCGACATTGGCACGCTGTTCAGGGGCGAGCCGCGCCGCCGCGTGCTGGGTGCGGGCGCCATTTTCGCGCTTGGTGACAATGGGCTGACCTTCAACCCCGAATATACGGTCGTGGACACCAACCCCCGCGTACCTCAGGGCGGCGTCCAGGTCACCGGCCACTTCGAACGCCTGTCCTTCCGTGCCGCCTATCCCCTGATCCGGACGCGTCGCGAAAAACTCGGCCTGTCAGCAAGCTTCGACCTGCTCGCCGAAACCGAGGCAGCGAAGGCCTTTAGCCTCACTTTGAACCATGACCGTTTGCGCATGGCCAACATCGGCCTGAATTGGTCGCGATCGCTGGCCGCAAGCACCGTCATCGCAACCGACGCGCAGTTCACGCAGGGCATCGCTGGCTTGGGCGCGCGCACCCTGAGCGATGTCATCGCCACCAACATCCCCTTCACGCGGCAAGGGGCGAAGCCTGATTTCAGCAAGCTGGGCGGCCATTGGCGCAGCGACACGCAATTGGGCGGTGGTTTCAGCCTGACCACCATCGCGCGCGGGCAGGCCTCGCTTTCGGGCGTCCTGCCCGCCCCGGCCCAGTTCTCGCTGGATGGCAGCGATGCGCTCTCCAGCTTCTCACAAGGCTCGGTCAACGCCGACAGCGGCGTCAGCGGTCGCGCCGAACTGGCGCGGGCCATGGCCTATGGAAGGCAAAATCGCGGGCTCATCACCCCCTATGCCTTTGGCGCCGTGGGCTACGGCCACGTCAGCGATCCAACCGTGCTGGAGGTGGCCAACATCAACACATGGGCCTTCGGCGGCGGCCTGCGCATGCTGGTGGCAGCCTATGACACCGGCCTGACGGGCTTCAGCATGGTCGAGGTCAGTCATGGCCACAGCACAACGCTGCCGCAGAACCCCACGCGGGTCTCGTTCAGCTTCACGGTTCGGTATTGAGGGGGCGGCACATGCAGCGTTTCACACAGATCAAACTCGCGGCAAGCTCTAGCGCCCTGGCCCTGCTGGCCGCCATGACGGGCAGCCCGGCATGGGCTCAGGCTCCTCTTCCGGCGGGTGGTACGGTCGCTTCCGGGCAGGCCCAGATCGGCGCACCCAACGGCGGCAACCTGACGATCAACCAATCGAGCGCCAAGGCAATCATCAACTGGCAGAGCTTCGATGTGGCCCCCGGTCTCAGCGTGGTGTTCAACCAGCCTGATGCCAGCAGCGCCACATTGAACCGCGTAACCGGCAACACCGCTTCGACCATTGCGGGCCAGATCAGTGCCAATGGCAGCGTCTATCTTATCAACCCCAACGGCATCCAGATCACCGCATCGGGTGTGGTCAATGTCGGACGCGGCTTCGTCGCCTCGAGTCTCGATATCGCCGATGCAGATTTTCTGGCCGGCAAGGGCGCCTTTGGCGGCACGGGCGGGGCCATCGCCAATGCCGGGTCGATCACCACCAGAACCGGCGGCTATGTTGGCCTGCTGGGCGGCAGCGTCAGCAACACCGGCCTGATCCTTGCCCCGGCAGGACAGGTGGTGATCGGTGCGGGCACCACCGCGACACTCGACCTCAATGGTGACAGCTTTCTGCAGGTGGCCCTGCCCACCGATGCCGCACTGACCGCCAATGGCGCGGCAGCCGCGCTGACCGGTGCTCAGGCCCGCGATGCGCTGCGCAACATTGTCAATCTGCCCGGCAGCATCAATGCGCGCAACGTCTCGGGCGAGAGCGGCAATGTGGTGCTGAGCGGCACAATCAATGTCGATAGCAGCAGCGGCGATGCTGGCCATATCATGGCACTGGGCAACAGCCTGACCGCCAATGGCACGCTGACCGCCCGCGCATTGGGGGCAACAGGCAAGGGCGGCTTTGTCGAAACCTCCGGCAACAGCGTCGATTTTACCGGCATTCATGTGGATACCATTGCGGCAGGTGGCAAGACCGGCACATGGCTGGTCGACCCCACGGACCTGACAATCGACAGCGCCGCCGCCAGCACCATCGCCGGCAATCTGGCGAGCACCGGCGTTACGCTGCAGACCACAAACACTGGATCAAGCGGTACTGGCAATGCGTCTTCCGGGCTGGGCGATATCAACGTTAACAGCGCTATCACTTGGAGTTCGGCCAACACGCTGACGCTGGACGCTTTTCACAGCATCATCTTCAACGCTGCGCTCACCGCAACCGGCAACGGCAAGTTGGTCCTGAACACCAACAACAATGTGAACGGCACCAGCAGCGGCGGAGCGCTGACCTTCAACAGCGCGGGCAATGTGCAGTTGCAGGGTGGCGGCGCGACGCTGACGATCAACAACCAATCCTACACGCTGATCCATAGCGTAGCCGACCTTCTTAACATCAACAACAATCTTTCAGGCAAATACGCGCTGGCCCAGACCATCGACATGGGGGGTACGAGCTATGCCCAGAGCCCTATTGCGCCCTACGTCGGCAGCAATGATTACTTCACCGGTAATTTCAATGGCCTGAACAACACGATCAAAAATCTGACAATCAATGTCACCAATGCAAATGAACTTGTGATTGGTATGTTCGGTCAGATCGGTGCGAACTTCAACGACCCCGCCACAGTCTCCAATCTCGGCCTTGTCGGTGGGACTGTTATCAACAATATGACGACAGGGTCAGCGGTGGGTGCGCTTGTCGGCCAAAATTTAGGCCAAATCTCAAACGTCTGGTCTTCAGTCAATGTCTCGAGCAATCAGACCAATGCCTTGATTGGCGGTCTGGTCGGTTACAACTGGGGCACGATCACGGGTGCCCGTGCCACGGGCACCGTTACCAGCACTGCTCTGGGCAGTTATGCTGGCGGGTTGGTCGGCTTCAATGACGGCTACTCCGGACAGTTGAGCGTCATCAGCAATTCCTACGCGACCGGTTCTGTGCAAACCGCTGCAGGGCAAGGCGGAGCCAGCAGCGGCTTAGGTAACGGTTCGGACAGTGGCGGGTTGCTCGGCTTCAACAACGGTACTGTTACCAATGTATATTCGACTGGCGCGCTCATCGGAGGCGCGGGCACCTATGTCGGCGGACTGGTGGGAGAAACTGCGTCGCTGGGTACGGTCACCAACGGTTATTGGGACATCAATACCTCGCAAACGTCCTCTTCAGGCCAAGGCAACGCAGGTACTGGCCTGTCCACCGTGCAATTTAAGAACGGAACGTTACCCAACGGCTTCTCCTCAACCGTCTGGACGGCCAGCAGCGGATCCTATCCGCAGCTTTTCCTGACGCCGATCATGACCACGCCGCTGACCTATAGCACAATCCCCACCTCCAGCACTTTTGGCACTCAGGCCACGCTGAGCACGGCGATCCTGTCAGGCAACCCGGCTAATGTCAGTGGCACGGTCAGCCTGTACACGACCAACAACAACGGCGTTCTCTCGGGCATGGTCGCGCTGTCACCCACGCTGGCGGCAGGAGTCTATTTCCAAGGCGTTTCTGCCCTCACCGGCTCGGCTGCGGCAAATTATTCCATCGCCAGTTCGGGCAATACGATTGGCGCTCTGACCGTCAACAAGCTGGCGCTGACCGGCAGCATCGTCGCGGGCAGTTCAGCCTATGGTGCCGTCCTGGCACCGGGCACCGTCAATCTCACTAATCTTGTCAGCGGAGCCGGCAATGTCTCTGCTACGGTAACGGTGTTCACTGCCGGCAACACCAGTTCCAGCGGTAACCTCAAGGCAGGCAGCTACTCCGGCATACAGCGCGTCACCTCGCTCTCGGGCACGGATGCCGGCAACTACACCTTCGCAGGCATAACAGGTGACTACACCGTCACGCAGCGAGCTCTGACCGGCGCACTATCATCGAGTTCGTCGACCTACGGCTCCGCCCTGACGCCCGGCACCGTCAGCTTCAGCAACCTGCTGTCTGGCGATGTGGTCAATGCCGGTACGGTGTCCGTCAACACCACCGGCAACCTGAGCGGCAGCGGCAACCTCAAAGCGGGCAGCTACACTGGGATTGAAAGCGTTTTCACCATCAGCGGTGCGGATGCCGCCAACTATAGCTTCGCCGGGCTGACAGGCAACTATACCGTCAATCAGTTGGCCCTGACTGGCACGCTGGGTGCAGGGTCCTCGATCTATGGCTCCTCACTGACGCCGGGCACCGCCAGCTTCAGCAATCTGGTCGCAGGTGATGCGGTCAATGCCGGTACGGTGACCGTAACCGCAGCTGGCTACACCAGCAGCAGCGGCAACCTCAAGGCAGGCAGCTACACCGGGATCGAACATCTCTCGACCATCAGTGGTGCGGATTCTGGTAATTACAGCTTTGCCGGCCTGTCGGGCAATTACACCGTCAATCAGCTGGCCTTGACTGGTTCACTGAGCGCCGGTTCCTCGACTTATGGCTCGACATTGACGCCGGGCACCGCCAGCTTCAGCAACGTGATTACGGGCGATGTGGTCTCGGGAGGTACAGTCACGGTCACGACCACCGGGAACCTGAGCAGCAGCAACCATCTCAAGGCCGGCGCCTACACCGGGATCGAGAGCCTTTCCGCCATCAGCGGCGCCGATGCCGGGAATTACAGCTTCGCAGGACTGACCGGCAATTACACCGTCAACCAACTGGCCTTGAACGGCACGTTGACGAGCGGCTCGTCGGTCTATGGCGCGGCCCTGACCCCTGGCGCTGTCAGCTTCAGCAATCTGCTCTCGGGCGATATCGTGAATGCCGGTGCTTCCACGATCACGACCGCTGGCAACACCAGCAGCAGCGGTCATCTCAAGGTCGGCACTTACACCGGCATTGTGAACCTTTCGACGATCAGCGGCGCGGATGCCGCCAACTACAGCTTTGCCGGGCTGACGGGTGACTACAGCGTCAGCCAGCTTGCGCTGGCAGGCACCTTGGGAGCCGGTTCCTCGACCTATGGCTCGGCGCTGGCGCCCGGCGCCGTCAGCTTCAGCAATCTTGTGGCGGGTGACGCTATCACCGCAAACCCGGTGGTCATTGCGACCACCGGTAACCTGAGCGGCAGTGGCAACCTCAAGGCTGGCAGCTACACCGGCATCCAGAGCGTTTCGGCCATCAGCGGAGCGGATGCTGGAAACTACAGTTTTGCCGGTTTGACGGGGAATTACACCGTCAACCAGCTGGCACTCAGCGGCACGATCACGGCTGGTTCTTCCAACTATGGCTCGGCCTTGGCGCCCGGGGCACTCAGCTTCAGCAATGTGGTCGTGGGCGATGCCGTCAATGCCGGTCCCGTGACGATCACGACCACCGGCAACACCAGCACCAGCGGCAACCTCAAGGCCGGAAGCTACACCGGCATCCAGAGCGTTTCGGCCATCAGCGGCGCTGATGCCGCCAACTATAGCTTTGCGGGGCTGAGCGGCAACTACACCGTCAACCAGCTGGCGCTGACCGGTACGATTGCGGCAGGGTCCTCGACCTATGGCTCCACGCTCATGCCCGGCACCCCGACCTTCAGCAATGCAATCGCCGGCGATATCCTGACCGGCGGCGCGATCACTGTTGCGACCTCGGGAAACACGAGCAGCAGCGGTCATCTCAAGGCCGGCAGCTACATCGGCGTCGAGAGCCTTGTCGCGATCACCGGCGCCGATGCCGCCAATTACAGCTTCGCGGGGCTGACAGGAAACTATACCGTCAATCAGCTGACGCTGAGTGGTACGCTGGGCGCCGGTTCCTCGGTCTATGGCTCGGCGCTGACGCCGGGGGCCGTCAGCTTCAGCAATCTCTTGACCGGCGACGTGGTCACCGCCGGCGGCGTAACCATCGCCACCACCGGCAACACCAGCGGCAGCGGCAACCTCAGAGCGGGCAATTACACCGGTATCCAGAGCGTCTCCACCATTACAGGGGCTGACGCAGCGAACTACAGCTTTGCCGGTTTGACGGGCAATTACACTGTCAACCAGCTCGCCCTGAGCGGTACGCTGGGGGCGGGCTCCTCCACCTATGGTTCGGCGCTGGCGCCGGGCGCCGTCAGCTTCGCCAATCTGGTCTCTGGGGATGCTGTCACGGCAGGCCCGGTGACCATCGCGACCGCTGGCAACACCAGCACCAGCGGCAACCTCAAGGCTGGCAGCTACACAGGCATCCAGAGCGTTTCCGCGATCACGGGGGCGGACGCAGGCAACTACAGCTTTACTGGTCTGACGGCCAATTATGCCGTGAGCCAGTTGGTGCTGAGTGGCGCGATCACGCCCGGCACTTCCACCTATGGCTCAGCCCTGGCTCCCGGTGTGGCGAGCTTCAGCAACGTCGTCGCTGGAGATCAGGTGACCCCAGGCAGCGTCGCTCTGACCACCACCGGAAACACCAGCAGCAGCGGAAACCTCAAGGCTGGCAGCTACACCGGTATCCAGAGTGTCTCTGCCATCAGCGGCGCCGATGCCGCCAATTACAGCTTCGCAGGGATGACGGGTGATTATGCAGTCAACCAGCTTGCGCTGAGCGGTACGATTGCCGCCGGTTCCTCGACCTATGGAGCGGCGCTCGCGCCTGGCGCGGCGAGCTTCGGTAATCTGGTGGCGGGGGATCTCGTCACCACCGGGCCTGTCTCCATCGTCACGGCAGGCAAAACCAGCAGCAGCGGTCATCTCAATGCAGGCAGCTATAGCGGCATCCAGACCCTCTCCACGATCAGCGGGACGGATGCGGCCAATTACAGCTTCGCGGGCCTCACCGGGAACTACACGGTCAGCCGTGCCGCGCTGAACATCGCGGCCAACGGCGGGCAGTCGAGTGTCTATGGTTCGGTCATACCGGCGCTGCTGTACACGCAGTCCGGGCTTGTCAGCGGGGACAGCCTCGGCGGGGCATTGACCACCGGCGCCGCTCAAGGCTCGAATGTCGGCACTTATGCCATCAATCAGGGCAGTCTCTCGGCGGGCAGCAACTATACCGTCACCTATACGGGGGCAAATTTTGCGATTACCCCGGCGACGCTGACGTATGTCGCCGATCCGGTCAGCCGCTTTGCCAACACCGCCAATCCGGTCTTTTCTGGGAGTGTGACGGGCTTCCTGCTCAAGGATACGGTGGCCACCGCCACCACAGGTTCGCTGAGCTTTACCAGCACAGCCACGGCGCAATCGGCGCCCGGCCTCTACGGCATCGTCGGTTCTGGTCTCAGTGCTGGCAATTATGTGTTCGTGCAGGCGCCCGCCAACGCCGTCGCGCTGA
The DNA here is from genome assembly GCF_017163935.1 of Novosphingobium terrae. NCBI lineage: Bacteria > Pseudomonadati > Pseudomonadota > Alphaproteobacteria > Sphingomonadales > Sphingomonadaceae > Novosphingobium > Novosphingobium terrae. The sequence continues at coordinate 99,031 of NZ_JABVZR010000003.1, forward strand.
CGATCAATCCGGCGGCGACAGAGGCGGCTTCACGCACGGTCAGCCAGGATACCATTGCCAACAACAACCAGAGCAGCGTGGGCGACATTCGCGCGGCCTCTTCGAACAATGATGTCGATCCGGCAGAGATCATTGATCGCACCGGCCCATCCGATCCGAGCAAAGCGGGAAATCCGCCTCAGGGGCCTTGCGTATCCTACGGCGCGGGCAAGCCTAAAGTATGCATCTCGCATTGAGCTGGCTTGTGGCGGTGTCGCCGTTGTTGGAGGCACCGCTGGCTTTTCACCGTACCCAGCCTGGGATTGCTGGCGTAGTTCCCAACACATAATCATCCCGACGGCGATCAAATCCGTTATTAGGGCTGCTTAATGCCGGGCAGAGCTGCCTTCGAATCATCAGCCCCGTTGGCCTCGTAATTTTTGGTTATCTCCAGGCTTTATAAATTGGAGGCGGCCTTCAGAGACATTCATGCTTCCGGAGCAGGGTGGACAGTCATGATCTATGAGAAAAGGAATATAGACGGCATTGTCGTGTATCATCGCGGTGGAGATGGCGACCCGATCGTCCTTTTGCCCGGTGTCATGGCCGATGCGGAAAGCTGGATCCCCGTAGCGGACGCAATCGACGCACCCAATCCGTTGTTGATCGTCAACCGCAGAGGTCGTGCCCCGAGCCGAGAAATGGGCGCCGACTACGCTGTAGAATGCGAGATTGCCGATATTTCCAGCGTTGTCCGTTCGCAGCCGGGCTCTGTTCATCTGGCCGGCTGGAGCTATGGTGGGCTGATAGCACTTGAAGGCGCTGTCACAGGTTTAGATCTTGCATCTGTCATAGCCTATGATCCGATCTCACGCCCCTTCGCGCCCGAGACGATCACTCCAGTGCGTGATGCGCTCGCGCATCAAGATTTTGATCGGGTCGTGGAGATCGTCAACCGGGATGTATCCGGCTTCTCCCAAGACTATGTCGACGCCTTGCGAATGACCCCGGCTTGGCCGCAACTTTGTCGCCTCGCAGCGTCCCTGGGAGATGAACTGGCAGCGATCGAGCAGTTCGAGCCACATTACGAAAGCTATGCGCAGCTCGAGATCCCTGTGACGCTAATCGTTGGCGAACATAGCCTGCGGCAGGCGCCCTATGGCTCCGCATTCGAACGCTTCGCGCGAGCAATACCAAAGGCGCTCATAACGCAACTGGTTGATCAGGGACATCTGGCTCATGTTTCCGCTCCTACCTTGCTGGGGCGAATGATCGCCTTGGCGGTTAGCGAGGCGGACCCACATGCTCGATAGTCGGTCGAGACTTTAGCGGCCAGGGGCCTCTCGTACCACGCTCTCCCGCCGTATACCGATCGGGGCAATTGGCTCGACGTCGGACTCTGCTTGGGAGAAACACCAGACAAGAGCACTTGCCAGGAGGCCGCGCAGCGCATCCTACAGAGACTGGGAGGTGCCGACACTCTTTGCTTGCCAAGCCGCCGGTCGAGCAAAGCGTCGACTGCTACATTTCTGCGCCCACCAGCGCGAAACTTCGGATCAAACAGGCGGCGGCCTCCCCCGCACTGTCGAGATAGCTCGGATCGCGATGGAGCAGGACGACCGCGAAGGCACCGTCCAGCAGCAACATGATATGGCGCGCCAAGGCCTCAGCCTCCTGCCCGTTCCGTCCCTCCTGAAACACGCCTGCCAGCCACGCCTCGACACGCTTCTTATGTCGGCGCGCCGCGACGACCGCCGGATGCCCGGGCTGATCGACCAGTTCGACCGATGTTCGCAGGAAGCCGCAGCCCCTCCAGGCCGGATGGCGCGCTGCCTTCGCAAGATGGCGGAAAATGCTTTCGACGCGGGCGGCAGCATCCCCTTCCCCCTCGGCGAACCAACACTGGAACAGGGCCAGATTGGGCTCGTCGCGCGCCGCCAGATAGGCGGCGATCAGATCGTCCTTGCTGCGGAAATGGTAATAGACGGTGCGCTTGGTCAAGCCTGCATGCTCAGCGATGGCGTCCAGGCTGGTGGCGCGGATGCCGGCTCCCTGAAACAGTCGAGCAGCGGCCTTGAGGATGCGTTCGCGCGCCGGGGGAAGCTGTCTAGCCATGGCCATGTATACCGTATAGTGAATATACTCGAGGCAGGCACCTGCCTTATCCTCGTGCTCATGGCAAGCGTGGTCGCCCCCCCCTCCGCCCCTCATGGTGAAACCGTGTCGTTCCGCTGCGCCGATGACGTTACGCTCCATGGCCATGTCTGGGCGGCGCCGCCCGGCGCCAGCCACGGGAGCGTGATCGTTAACGCCGCGACCGGGGTGGTGGCGCGCTATTATCACCGATACGCACGCTTTCTGGCGACGCATGGGTTCGACGTGCTGACCTATGATTACCGTGGAATTGGTGCCTCCCGTCCGGCCAGCCTGCGGGGATGCCACTACCAGTGGCGCGATTGGGGCGAGCAGGATTTCGCGGCCGTACTGCGCTTCATGCAGGAGCGCAGCCCCAAGTCCTCTCTGGCGGTCGTGGGCCACAGCTTTGGCGGTTTTCTGCCGGGTCTGGCCCGTGGCGCCGGGCGGATCGACCGGATGCTGACCGTCGGCGCCCAATATGCCTGGTGGGGCGATTACGCCCTGAGGGCCCGCGCGCGACTGCTGCTGAAATGGCATGTAGCGATGCCGTTGCTGACGGCGCTCTTCGGCTATTTTCCCGGTCGGCGCCTTGGTTGGCTGGAAGACCTGCCGGCAGGCGTTGCCCATGAGTGGAGCTTCCGCCACCAAAGGTTTGAACGGAACCATCCGGTCGGCGAACGGCAAGACGTGTGCGATCGTATCGCCCAGGTGACCGCGCCGATCCTGGCAGTTGCTGTTGCGGATGACGACATCGGCACAGTCGCGGCCCTGCGGCGCACGCTGGACTATTATCGCCGCGCCCCGCGGACATTGGTCTGCCTGAGGCCTCAGGACTACGACCTGACCGCCCTCGGCCATTTCGCCCTGTTCCATGATCGCCATGCACCGGACTTCTGGACGGACACGCTGCGCTGGCTGAGAGACGGGCAGAACCCCTGGGCGTCCCGGATCGTGGAGGTCCGATAAGGGGAACCCTTTCCGCCATTGACGCAATGGAGTTTCGACTATGCCCTTCACCAGAATTTCGCTGCTCGCAGGCAAGCCGGCAGCCCATCTCTCCGCCATCGTCAACAGTCTGGACCGCGCCATGGTCGAGGGCTTCGAAGTGCCCGAAACCGACCAGTTTGTGGCGATCCATCAGCATCAGCCGGGCGAGCTGATCTTTGACCGCCACTATGGTGGCGGACCGCGCTCGGATGATTTCGTGCTTTTCCATATCACGACGGGCCGGGTCCGGGCGCAGGCCGTGCAGCAGGATTTCTACCGGCGATTGGTGGCGGGACTAGCGGCCAACCCCGGCATTCGGCCCGAGGACGTGATGATCGTCATCGTGAATTCCACCTTCGACCACTTTTCCTTCGCCTCGGGCATCGCGGCGTCGACGATAGCTGCAGGACAACCTCGATGAAGCCGATGGACAGTCTGCTTTAAGAGACTAAGCTGGCAGAACACCGAGGGGAGCTTCGACAAGAAGCTGAGATACCGTTGGCCCAGGCAGCGCGGTGACCCTTTGAACCTGATCCAGATCACACTGGCGAAGGGACGGGTCTGTATCACCTCGCGCTGGCGGATTGCGCCATCGCCATGTCGGCCAGACAATCCTTTCCTCGCGGCAGATCGATACCATGCGTCGGCTGCGCAAGACTGGCAGCCCTTGTCGTTGAGGAGCGCTATTCATGATCGCGAACGTTCTCACCATCGCCGGAACCGATCCGACCGGAGGCGCCGGCATTCAGGCCGACATCAAGACTTTCTCTGCCCTGGGCGCCTATGCGATGTCCGCAATCACCGCTGTGGTCGCGCAAAACACGCAGGGTGTACGTTCTTTCGTGGCTCTCGAACCTCAATTCGTCGCCGCTCAGATCGATGCGGTCTTTGAAGATGTCCGTGTCGATGCCGTCAAGATCGGCATGGTGGCCACGGCAGAGATCGCCGCAATCATCGCGGATCGCCTCCGCCATCATGGCGCGCGCAACATCGTGCTGGACCCCGTGATGGTCGCCAAAAGCGGCGATCATCTGTTGCTTCCCGACGCCGTGGCGGCGATTGCGGCAAGCTTGGTTCCTATATCCACGGTCATCACCCCCAATCTGCCCGAAGCGGGGGTCTTGCTGGGTTTCGAAGGGGAATGGACACGGGAGGAGATGCGCAGAAGGATCGCCGATCTCCGCATGCTGGGCCCACAGTGGGTGCTGCTTAAGGGCGGCCATCTGCGGGACGGGGGCGATAGCACCGATTTGTTGCTTGGCAGCGGCGACATGATCAAGCTTTCCGCAAGGCGCATCGTGACCGTTAACGACCATGGTACCGGCTGTACCTTGTCGGCCGCGATCGCGGCGCTGTTGCCGTCGCTTGGGGTGGAAGAAAGCGTCCGCCGCGCCAAGACATTCATGCACAATGCGCTGGCAAACGGCGGAAAGCTCGATGTAGGAAAGGGACATGGGCCGCTCCATCACTTTCATGCGTATTGGTGAAAGTTCGATTGGGAGCGCACGCCCCCAGCCTCTGCACTAGGTCCGCACAGGGTTGCCGCGATCGATGGATCGAAGGCGCGAGCTCGAGATGCACGCGTAAAGTTCCTGCCGGTGCGCTGCCCGCTGTCAGATGAGCCGATCGATCAACAGGCCATGACCGCCCGCCACCTTCGCGCTGGAGACAGAGTGGCTCGATACAAAGGCAGGAGCAATGATGCCTGCCTCAAACCAGGGATCGGGGTTGACCTGAGCCCCATACAACACATGGCCGTTGGCCAACCGGGTTACGACACTGCCGTCCTGCAGGGCATCAAGTTGCCTCTTGGCGTCGATCATTCCGGAAAGCGAATCCGTCCGCGCCTGCGCGAGGTCGATGCCCTGCCCCTGCCCGTCCGTATAGGTCGCATCGCTCAGCCAGCCCGTCTGCCCCGCCTTGTTCACCACGCCCTGCATCATCGCGAGGAAATGGACCGAACCATCGATTTTAGCCGCTGTCGCTGCGGTGTCGTCGACTGCGGTTTCTGCATTGACACCTAAAAGGTGCCCCAGATCCGCATTGAACATTCCAACGGCTCCGACAAGACCGGTGTCGGAATTGAGACGCTGCTCAAGCCACTGGCGATCGGTATCGCCCAGACCGCTTGCCTCGACCTTGAGCTTGCCATCGTCGGAGGTGAAATCGAAATGCGCGTCAGCAAGATCGGGGCGATCGGCTATAATCGCCTGGAAGGCGGCTCCTATGGCGTTGGCCAGCGCCTTCGTGTCCTGGCTCAACGCAGCTTGTGCTTGCCATTGACGGTACATGTCTGACGTCGTGATGTCGGGAGGTTGCGCGACAGAGATCTGGAGTGCGCTTGCGTCCGCCCAGCCACGATTCCCATCTGGCCCCGCATTCTCAACGCCTTTTACCGTCAAACTGGGGGAAAGCGTCGGGATCGAAATTGGCGATGCTGGAGTGAGGCTCGTCATGCTGTGCCTTTCTCTGGAGATTAAACGGCAGAATTTCATGTTTTCGATGACATTCCAGAATCAGTGAAACCCTTCAGGCATAGACATCCGTATAGAGTTCGCTCAGATCCGGCTCCGGGCTGATCGTGGCGAACTGGGCCGCCTTGATCGCCACCTCTTTCATGCGCCGGTCGATCTCCTTCAACTCATCGGCAGGCAGTTTCCAATCGTTGAGCAGGCGGCCCATGACGCGATCAATGGGATCGTTCTGCATCTTCATCTGCTGAACTTCTTCGCGCGAGCGATATTTGGCAGGGTCGGACATGGAATGGCCGCGATAGCGGTAGGTCAACATCTCCAGAATATAGGGGCCCTCTCCCGCCCTTGCCCGGTCCACCGCGCGCTGCCCTGCCTCACGCACGGCGCGCACGTCCATCGCATCGACCTGCTCGCCGGGAATGTTAAAGGAAGCGCCACGCTTCGAAAGATCGATGGTAGCTGAGGCTCGCTCGATGCTGGTGCCCATGCCATAGCGGTTGTTCTCGATCACATAGACAACCGGCAGGTTCCAGATCTTGGCCATGTTGAAACTCTCGTAGACCTGTCCCTGATTCGAGGCACCATCCCCGAAATAGGTCAGGCAGACACGATCGTTTTCCTTGTATTTGTTGGCAAAGGCCAGCCCCGTGCCGATCGAAACCTGCGCGCCAACAATGCCATGGCCGCCATAGAAGCCCAGTTCCGGGCTGAACATATGCATCGATCCGCCCTTACCCCGCGAGATGCCGGAAGCACGGCCAGTCAACTCTGCCATCACGATGTCAGGATCGACACCCAAGGCCAGCATATGACCGTGATCACGGTAGCCCGTGATGACCTGGTCTCCCTCCTCGATCGCCATCTGCATGCCCACGACGACGGCCTCCTGCCCGATATACAAGTGGCAGAACCCCGCGATCAGCCCCTCGCCGTACAATTGACCGGCGCGCTCCTCGAAACGGCGGATCAACACCATCTGTTCATAGGCGCGCAGATCCTCTTCTCTGGTGAAGGTTGAAGGGGCGGCTTTGGTCGTCTGCGATTTCATAGGCTTGCCTTTGTCCATCTCGCCGTCACCGGCTCGTGAGTTTGAGGCCGATCATCCCAACGAGGGTGATGGCGATCCATGCAAGGCGTGCAGTATCGACCGCCTCGCCGAAGAACAAAATGCCCGCCACCACCGAACCGATGGCACCGATCCCGGTCCAGACGGCATAGGCCATGCCAAGGGGCAGAAGCTGCAGGGCCCTCCCGAGAGCAAAGATAAACAGTCCTAGCAGGACGAACGAGGTGAGGCTCCACCCCACCCTGCTGTAACCGGCGGCCTGTTTGACGCTCACAGCCCAGGCGACATCGAGGAAGCCGGACAGGATCAGCAAACCCCATGCGCCCGCCTGACTCATCGCCGAAGTCCATCACACGGAGTGAACCCAACACCATGCTCTATGCGTCTCTTTCTGTTCATGAGGCGAACATAACCCTTTGACCCATTGACGAGATTTGGCATTTCGAAAGTGCCATTTGTCCTTCCGCAAAGGCTCATCCAGCCTTTTGCCTTGCCCTGGGGGATTGCACGGGCCAACCAGCAACCGAGTTCACTCAGATGGAACGTCATCATGGACTGGAATGATTTTCGCCTGATCCTGGCGATCGGGCGGCAGGGCTCCCTGAAGGGAGCGGCCAAGGCGCTGGGGCACGACCACTCGACGATCTTTCGTTGGCTCAATGCGCTGGAGGGGCGCTATCAGGTCCAACTGTTTGACCGCAATGCGGGCTCCTACACACCGACCGAAGCGGGGCAACGGATGATCCAGGCGGCCGAGCGCATGGAGCGTGAGGCCCTGTCGGTTGACCGCGACATCTCGGGTCTGGATGCAAGGCTGACCGGCCATCTGCGCATCACCTGCTCGGAAAGTCTTGCCTATCGGCTGCTCAACGATCTGCTGGCCGGTTTTCGTGCCCAATATGATGGCATTACGCTCGAACTGCTGGTCGACAATCGACAGCTCGACCTGCTGCGCCGGGAGGCGGATATCGCGATCCGCGCGACAAGGCCCACAGAGGGCGAGCTGTTCGGGCGCCAGATCGCGGAAACCGCCTGGGCGATCTATGCCACGCCCGCCTATCTGACTGAGCGGCCGCCCGTCGATACCGCTCCCTATGCCGGGCACAGCTTCATCGGTTGGCACATGGAAGCCGCAGCGGCCGCAGCCCAATGGCTGACCGATACGGTCTCTGACGATCAGATTATCTATCGCTCAAGCAGCTTGATCAACCAGATGATGGCGGTGAAGGCGGGCATCGGCATGGCGCTGCTGCCCTGCTATCTGGGCGATCAGGAGACGGATCTGATGCGCGTATCGGGCACTGCAGCCGCGCTCACCCGGGAGCTCTGGCTCATCACGCATAAGGATCTGCGCAATACCGCGCGTGTGCGCGCCTTTTTCGACATGGTGGGGCAAGGCCTGATCGACAGGCGCAGCCTGCTTGTCGGCGCCAGCAAAGTTCACGCCTGACCGGTTTGACGTGGCCATGTCAGCCGCGCCGCCACATCCATCATCAACGCAACCGGACCATTTGGCCTGAAGGACCCGATCTTATGACTATCCTCAAGGGCATGCTGCTGTCGGCACTGGCCGTCACGTTGACGGTGACCCAATCGAATGTCGCTGCCGCACAGCCAACCGCGCAAGTCACTCCGGACAACTTCACGACCGACCCGCTTTTCCGACAATATGTCAACGACGAGTTTCAGTTGAGCCGCGCATTGGCGACTGCCATGGCCAAGGTGATCGACGACAGTCACTTTACGCCCGAGATCAAGTCCCTTGCCCCTGCTCTGCCCGGTTGCATGGATATCATGCGCAAGGCCATGTTGGCTATGGTCGATGACCAGTCGATCCACCCGCTGATGAGCAAGCTGCGCAGCCTCAGTTTTGAAGAGCGCCAGCATTTCGCCACATTCAGTGAGTTTCTGCACACGCCCGATGGCACCCGGCTGATCGCTCTCAACCATCAGGCCATGGCCGTGTCGGATCAACTCGACTCCGATGGCTTGCCGCAACTCACCAGCGAGCACGACAGCAAGCTGGCAGAGATGGGAACATTGCTGCAACGCCAGCCCAAAGCCAGCGAATTGCCGCAGACCCTTTTCGGCCTTGCTCTCTATATGCAGGCCATCACAGATCAATCGCAAAATGACGGTGAAATCGACGAAGCTCGCAAGAAAGTCTTCGCCACACCGCCCTGCGTCGCTTTCAAACAACAGGTCGAGGCCTATGATAAGATGCATCCCAAGAAGCAGTAACAACGCATTACAAGGCCTGTCAGGGCCAGCAAGGCTCAAGTCTGACCGGTTTGCGCATTGCGTTCAAGCGCCCGCAAGACTGCGATCATGTCTTCGTCCCCAAGGCCAAGCCGCTCGGTCTCGCTATAAAGTCCAAGGCATGCATCCAGCAAAGGCGATGCGCTCGCCACCTCCCGCGCGGCATCGAAGACCAGCGCGCTGTTTTTCAGCACATCGCTGATCGAGGCCTGACGCGAAAAATCCCCGCTCACCAGCTTGCCGATCTTGCCGCGCGCCACATCGCTGGCCATCGGCCCGGCCTCGATGATGGCGGCCAGTTCCTTCAGATCCAGTCCGGCGCGCTGCGCGAAATGCGCCGACTCGACAAGCCCCGTCACCATGGTGATGAGAAACAGATTGACTGCCAGTTTCATGCGCAGCGCGCCGGGAACCGGACCGCAAGCGAAGGACTGGCGGATCATCGGCGCAAGCATGGGGCGGATGGCCTCGATCGCCTCCGGCTTCCCCGCCAGCATCGCCACGAGTTGCCCGGCTTTGGCAGGCTCACGCGATCCGGAGACAGGCGCCTCCACATAATGGCCCCCCGCCGCCTCGATCTCGAGACCGAGGCGCTGCGAGGAAGAAGGCTCCAGCGTGCTCATCGAGACAATGGTCCGCCCCGCCACATTCGCGCGAAACGCCAGGCTGTTACGGCCAAGCACGGCGTCACTCGCCGCGCTGTCGGACAGCATCAGGATGATCGTGCTGCATCTTGCCAGAACGTCAGCCGCGCTCTCGGCCACCAGAGCGCCTGCCGCCGCCAAGGTCTGGCATGGTTCCGGCGATCGGTTCCAGACCAGCAGAGGAACCCCGCTGGCCACAAGGTTGAGCGCCATGGGCTGCCCCATCGTGCCAAGGCCGATAAAGCCAAGCTCCGGTTCAGTCTGCACCAAGGGCAAGCCTCCATCCCTGCCGTGCCACATCGGCCACACCGAAGCTCATCGCCAGTGCCTCGCTCTCCAGCACGTCAAGCCCGTGCCAAGCCGCCTCAAGCGCATCATCGCCCGCCAAGGGTATGCCCGTCACCCATCGGCACAGCACGGCGATCAGGACGTAATGCGCGCGGGTCTCGCCCATCGAGTCCTGATCCATGGCATCGACGGCGTTAAAGACGGGGCCCGCCTCCGCCAGCACACCGGTTTCCTCAAAGAGCTCGCGCACAGCGGCCTGCTCGATGGTTTCACCAAACTCGATCTTGCCGCCCGGAAATCCCCAGAGCCCGGCGTCAGGCGGATTGGCACGGCGCACCAACAACACGGACCGATCCTTGATCACGACCGCGATGGTGGCCGGGATCGGGTGACGGATGGCGGGGTTGGGGTTCGACATCGGCATTGTCCCTTGCGGCTTAGGGTCTAATTATGCATGCGAACAGCACGATAGCCAGCCTGTTCAAAGGGATGGGCCTGAGCAAAAGCCGGGAGCGAGAAGCAGACCGCACCCAAAGCTGTCACCCTTGGGAAGGCCGTCCTATCCATACCATAGACATCCGCCAGAGCAATCTGGCCAGCGATGGCGATATCGGCGATCGTGGGCTCCGCCCCCAGAACAAAGGGAGCCGCAGGGCGCAGGGTCAGGAACCGCTCATAGGCGGCAAGGCCCTCACCCGTCCAATGTCGGCACCACGCCTCGATGGCTGCGGGATCTGCACCGAAGGTCTCTGCCAGATGGCTGCGCACGCGCGGCACGGTCAAAGGATGAACGTCTGCCGCCAGAATCATCGCCAGAGAACGGGCATAGGCTCGCTCCCGCGAATCTTCGGGGAGCAAGCGGGGCTGCGGCGCGATGTCCTCAAGATATTCGATGATAGCCAGTGACTGGGACAGCGCATGGCCATCATGCATCAGCGTGGGGACCATATGCGCGGCATTCACCTGCGCATAAGCAGGATCGAACTGGTCGCCCGACAAAAGATCGACATCGATCTCCTCGAAAGCCAGGCCTTTGAGAGCCAGCGCGACGCGAACACGAAATGCCGCATTCGAACGCCAAAAACCGTAGAGTTGAAATGTCATGAGAAATCCTCGACTTGCTGAAGGCAATCTAGCGCGCCAATCGCGATCAGTGCCATAACCGTCTGGCAAGCGTGGTTTGCGAAACTGCAGAGAGCTTGGCAGCCTCGCCTTATCCGTGTCGCGCCAGGGCAGCCACCATGGCTGGTCTGGCGGCGATACGCTCCAGATAGGCCGCCAGCGCAGGCCAGGGCTCCAGATCGATACCCTTGCCCGGCGCCCAGCGCGCTATGGCAAAGCAATAGGCATCGGCTGCGTGGAAGGTATCGCCGAGCAGATACTCATGCTCGCGAAGATGCGCATCGAGATAATCGAACCGCTGCGCAATGCGGGATCGGGCCACAGCAGCGGCCTGCTCACCATATTCCGGATGGAAGAGCCAGGGGCTGAAGCTCTTGTGCAACTCCGTTGCGATGAAGGTCAGCCATTCGAGGCCGCGATAACGGTCGGTCATCAGACGCGCTCGATCAACCTCTGATGCATGACTGCGGTCGGCCAGATAAGTCAGGATGGCCACACCTTCGGTCAGGGCATGGCCTTGCTCGGGCAACAGCACCGGAACATAGCCCTTGGGATGGATGGTGCTGAAATCAGTACCATCCTGCAGGCGATGAGGCGCGGTTCTGATATCCACCTTCTCAAGATCGAGATGCAGTTTCCCTTCTTCCGCAACGATAAGGACCGCAAGCGAACAGGCACCGGGCGCATAATAGAGTTTCATGAGCATCCTCCATCCAGAGTGCCTCCCATCATAACAAGGCAGCCTGCAGAGGACATTTTCCATTCGGCAAAATCATTTTGGCATCATGCAACCCCGTAGAGCGGCTTGGCCTTGGCAGCTTGTTTCAAGGGCTTTTCCGGCTGGCTCTTTCATCCGCGCCACGCTCGATCCGCCAATGCATGATCTCATCGCCGCCCGGCCCTGCCTCGATCCTCATATCGGGCGCGTGGCCGGGCTGATGGGCACCCATGACTGTCAGCGTGAGCCTCACATCCTGACCCGAACTTGCATCGACAAAGCGCAGCGGCGCCTCCTGCCCGCTGGAACGCCGCCATGTGTCGCCGACCTGCACCATGGCCATCACGACCAGAGACAGATCACGCCCCTTGGGAGTTGGCACATAGTCGAAGCGGTCCGGGCGCGTCTGATACTGCCGACGCTCGATCAGCCCTGAAAGCTCCAGTTCTTTCAGCCGCGCCGACAGCGTGGCATTCGTCGCGCCGGACGAGCGCTGCAGATCATCGTAGCGCGTCAGGCCAAGCAACAGGTCGCGCATGATGATCGCACCCCAGCGATCCACCATGGCCCCCATCACCTCGGCCATCGAACAGGCCATTCCCTCAAATCCCTTGGAACGCATCGCCAAAACAGCCTTTCACGCATTAACTCTCATAATAAGAGTTGATATACTCTCATTATGAGAGTTAAATGCGCATCTCGCAAGCGATTGGAGTCGGCATGCAAAACATCTCTCGAATTTTCGTGATTGGCGCGACCGGTGCGCAGGGCTTGCCAGTGGTGCGTGGCCTGGTGGAAGACGGTCGCTATTCCGTGCTCGCGCTGACGCGCGATGCGAGATCGCCGCGCGCGAAAGCACTCGCCGCGCTGGGAGAGGTTGAGTTTCTGGAAGGGTCTTTTGCCGACGAAGCAGTGCTGCGCGAGGGTTTTCGCTCCTGCGAAGGGGCCTACATTAATATTGATGGTTTTAACGCTGGCGAAAAGACGGAGACCTATTGGGCAATCCGCTGCTACGAACTTGCACTTGAAGAAGGCGTGGCCTTCTTCGTCTATGGCAACCTCGACTACACGCTCAAGAAATCCGGCTATCGCTCGATGTTTCGCACCGGGCACTATGACGGCAAGGGCCGGGTAGGTGACTGGATTCTAATTCAAAATCAGGCCAATGGCGACCGCATGGGCACCGCCCTGCTCACCACTGGCCCCTATATCGAAATGGCCTTTTCAGGCGGAACGCCAATGACGCCTAGGATCGAGGATGGAGTCCTGACTTGGCGTGTGCCGCTTGGCGACGGCGCCGTGGTGCATGTCGCGCTTGACGACTTCGCTTATTACGCGCGCTGGCTCTTCGACAACCGTGATCGCGCCAATGGTATGGATCTCGAGGTCGGGATTGCCGACATAGGCTACGGCGAGCTGGCCGAGGCATTCAAACGCGTAACAGGCCACCCAGCACGCTTCGTCGACATCGATCTCGAAACCTATTTTTCTCGCATTCCTACCCTCGCCCAACAGCCTGCTGGGTATAATGCCGATCCTGCCGACAAGAGCACGATGAGTTTCCAGGACAATTTTACCGGCTTCTGGAATCAGTGGAAGCACAGGATCATCACCCGTGACTACGCTTTGCTGGACGAGATCCACCCGCAACGGATCAGAAGCGCCGAGGACTGGATCAGGCGCGCGGAACAACGCGCAAAAGAAGACGGTTCAGAAGCGCTCTGGCAACGGGTACAGCCAGAGACATTGCCGCAGCGGCCAATCCTAAAGCTGAGCGAAGACGGGCGGCAAGGCATCCTCTGACCATTGCACTCGGCATGGGTTCTGATGGCGTTTGTCATGGGGCCTATGCCGAGCTTGCAGTTCCGGCTGAGAGCCAATTATGTTCTAACACCCAGTTGCAAATCGCGATAACGAGGATATTTCTTACATTCGATGTCTTCCCTATCCGACCGAACATCGATTCCCATGCTCTCGCGTAAATTTGTCGGCCACCCAAGGCAATTCTTTCTTCATCGCCGAGTCGTTCGGACATCGATTTATTTTCATTAAATTTTATCCCTTGGCAGCGTGATATTGTCATTCGTGATATAGATTCATACCTCGGGAAATGGATGAATCACATCGGAACCATTTCATGCGGACGAACAAAGATCCCGAAGACGCGTTTGAAGACTATAACCTCCTGCGGCCGATTTCCTCGATGGTTGTAAAGCAGGGTTGGGAAAAGGATCGGCATGCTCATCGCCGTTCCCAGCTTCTGGTCTCTGTCAGAGGCCTCATCACATGCGAGGTCGAGAACGGTCTCTGGCTTGTTCCTTCGCACAATGCCTTGTGGATTCCTCCAGGGATCGACCATAGTGTGCGCTGCACGGGCGACGTCGAAATCTATCTCGTCTTCATGGATGAAGCCGTCATCTCGGCCCTGCCCGGACAATGCTGCACACTGGGAATCTCACCGCTGCTACGTGAACTCGTCCGCGCCGTGTCGCAATTGCCACCTCTTTATGACGAGGCGGGCCCTCCTGCCCCACTCATCCAGACGATGCTGAACGAATTAGCCGTTGCGCCCGTCGAGCAACTGTATTTGCCTGTTCCGGCCGATCAGCGACTGCGCAATGTCGCAGAAGCGTGGACAGCCGAACCAGCAGACCGCACGAAGCTGGGTGGCTGGGCATCGCGGATCGGCATGAGCGAGCGCAGCCTGTCCCGCCTCGTTCTAGAACAGACTGGCATGTCCTTCATACGCTGGCGACAGCAGTTTCAGATCATGCTGGCTCTGGAGCGGCTTACGCGCGGCGTGAGCGTTCAGACCATCGCGTTCGACCTTGGTTATGAAACCCCGAGCGCTTTCATCGCAATGTTTCGCAAAATCCTTGGCGCTTCACCCAATCGCTATCTGGCCCAAGTCGAGAAGCGGTCCCGGCGTGCCTCGTCGCCTTACTGATTTTGGCGAGATCGAGCGATATAATGGCTCATTGCGGCGATCCGGGCGAGGAATTTGACGGTAAATGCATGTACATCGCAAATTCACTGGATTGCACGATATGCACCTGAAAGCTCATGCCTTTCCGATCGTCCGGATGGACTTTGATCAAGATAGTCCTGGCGGACTGGATGAAAGCCTTGCCACATTCGAGGCCCTGCTGGCTCGACGCCAGGAGTTCGTCCTGATCGGTCGCGGCGCTAACCGGCAGGAGCAGGACCACGAGGAACGCAAGACGCTCGCGATCTGGATGAAGAGGCACCGTGACTCACTTCGGAGTTACGTGTTGGCTCTCGTCTATGTCGCGCCCGAGGCCGACGACCGCCTCGCCGCCGAGGCTGGCGCTGCCACTTATGAGAAATTCTGGGGCTATCCGATGCTGGTGACAGCCAATGACGCAGAAGGCCTCGCCATGGCCGGCTGCCTTCTCGCCGGAGAGTCAATCAGCGTCGCCACGCGTACGCACCAGCAGGCGGATCGCTGATCCATGCGCGCCCTCCGCATTCTGGTGTCTGGCCTGATGCTGGCCGGCAGCGGCTGCACACTCGGTCCCAATCACACCCCGCCCCCTGCCCTGACCCCACCCGATGCCACACAGTCCGCCGCTCAGGCCATGCTGGGGCAGGAGGGCACGATCAGCGCCGCCTGGTGGCAGAGCTTCCATGATCCGGTGCTCGACCGGCTCGAAGCGCAGACGCTGGACGGCAATCTCGATCTGGCCGAGGCGACGGCGCGGATCGGGAGCGCCCGGGCGCAAGACCACATGGCGGGCGCCATCGGACGCCCTCACATCGCTGGAAACAGTTCCTATCAGCGCGAACGAGCCAGCCCGAAAGGCATCCTCGCGCTGACCGGCGCGGGGAGCCCTGCCCCCTCCGCTGCAGGCGGTGGTGACCCTTTCGGCACCTCCACCTTGCCGCCCGGTTCGAAATCGGATGATTATGATCTGTTCCAGGCTGGCTTCGACGCCAGCTGGGAACTGGACCTGTGGGGCAAGGCGCGCCGCATCCGCGAGGCGAGCCGCGCCGAGGCACAAGAAGCGGTGCTTCAGCGCGATGCCGTCCGCATTTCATTGAGCGCCGAGGTCGCAAGGACCTATATGCGGCTGCGCGGCGCCGAAGCGCGCCTGACGATCTTGCGTGACAACCGCAAGGCCGTCGCCGCCGGGGAGCGTATCGCCCAGCGCCGCCTGTCGAGCGGAGCCTCGACACGCTTCGATGCCGCGACCGCAGGCGCTCAACTCGCCGCGATCGATGCCCAGCTGCCCCTGGCCGAACGTGAAGCCGCACAGGCACGCAATGCGCTGGCGCTTCTGGCAGGGCTTGAGCCGCATGGTCTCGATGCAGTGCTGGCTGGTCCTGAAACGGCCAGTGTGCAAGCCACCGCGCTTCCCGAAGGCCTGCCTTCCGACCTTGCCCGCCATCGCCCGGACATCAAGGCGGCAGAAGCAGCCCTGCATGCCGCCACAGCCCGGATCGGCGCGGCAAAGGCCGATTTCTACCCATCCATCACGCTGAGCGGCAGCTTTGGCCTGCAATCGGTCACGGCGGCGGATTTCCCTTTGTGGAACGCGCGCCAGTTCGTGGCCGGGCCTGTGCTGTCCTTGCCGATCTTTCAGGGTGGCCGCCTCAAAGGGCGGCTCGAACTGGCGCAGTCAGAGCAGAAAATTGCCGCCTTGCGCTATCGTGAAACAGTGCTGCGCGCTTGGCACGAGATCGACGATGCGCTGGAGATACTCCGCACAGCCGACGCCAGATTGACCGCAACCACTGAAGGCGTGGCGCAAAGCCGCGCTGCCGCCCATGTCTCCGAACGCCGCTATGGCGCGGGCGCAACTGGCTATGTTGATGTTCTTGTCGCCGAAAGGGCGCGACTCGACCGGGAGGCGGAATGGATTGACGCCCGCGCCGAACGCGCCATTGCGATCACGGCGCTGTACAAGGCTCTGGGTGGCGGCTGGGCGCCTCCATCGGCATGACGGCGGCGGCATCTGTCGCCGGCGCGGCACGCGCTGCCGATGCGGGGCAAGCCGTTGCTGTGGCGCCAGTCTGGGACCTCCGTCTGGCGACAGGCCTTGCCGGCATTCTGATTGCCGCGATGATGTCGGGCCTCAACGACCGGGTGACCGGTGTGACCTTGACCGATGTCGCGGGAGCAAGAGGTCTCGCAGGCGACGATGCCCATTTGCTCGGCACCATCTACGCCGCCACCCAGCTTGGTGCCATGCCGATCGCATCATGGTTTGCCGCCACCTTTTCGCTGCGCCGCTTTCTGCTGGCGATCACGCTGGTCTTTCTGACCTCTGCCCTGCTGCTGCCGCTGGCCCCGAACTTCGGCTGGTTGCTGGCGCTGCGCGCCGTTCAGGGGGTGGCGGGCGGGGCAATGGTCCCGCTGCTGATGGGAGCAGCACTGCGCTTTCTTCCACCCGCGATCAAGCTGCAGGGGTTGGGCTTCTACTCGCTGACCGCCACCTTCTCGCCCAATCTGGCCCTGTGGTTCGCCGCAAGCTGGATGGATGGCTGGAACGACTGGCGACTGACCTATTGGCAGGTGATCCCGGTCGGGCTGATCGTGCTGGCCATGGTGGGCTGGGGCCTGCCGCAGGACCCGGTGAAGCCTGAAAGGCTGCGCGAGATCGATGGGCTGGGTCTGGCGAGCGGCCCGCTCGGCCTGATGCTGCTGGCCTTCGTGGCCGAAGAGGGCGAAAGGCTCGACTGGTTCCATTCACCCCTCATCCTCGGCGCTTTGCTCGCCAGTGCCGCGTTGATCGGAATCTTCATCCTCAGCGAATGGCATCACCCCCAGCCCTTCATGAAGCTTCAGATGTTGTCGCGCCGCAATTTCTGGCTGGGCCTGCCGCTTTTCATCGGCATCCTCATGGTGGTGGTCGCCAGTTCGCTGCTGCCCGCCGCCCATCTGGCCGAAGTCCAGCATTTCCGCCCGCTGCAGATCGCACCCATCGGCCTGATCATCAGCCTGCCGCAAATCCTGCTGGCGCCGCTCGTGTCCGCCCTGCTGTATCATCGCTGGGTCGATGCGCGCCATGTGATTGCCATGGGTCTGGCGCTGATCGCCACATCATGCTGGCTGGGCGCGCAGGTCACCGATGGCTGGATGGTTCGTGAGTTCTGGCTGGCCCAGGCCTGCCAGATGATCGGCCAACCGCTGGCCCTCGTGCCCTTTCTTTATGTCTCGGTCAGCACGCTGCTCTCACCGGCCGAGGGCGCGCTTTATGCTGGCCTCATCAACACGCTCAAGACGCTGGCCAGCGTGATCGGCGCGGCGCTTGTCGAGCGGCTGCTGGTCACCGGCACGGCGGCCCATCTCAGCATCCTTGCCGATCGCGCCGGGAGACTGGCTCAGCACGAGATTCCTGCGCTGTCCGAAACACAGGCCATCACCGGTGCCATCGCCGATGCCTATGGGCTCGCAGCCTGCCTCGCCGCGCTGCTGATCATCCCCACCCTTTCGCTCAAGCATGTTCCACCGCCGCCCCCGGCGAAGAAAGTCTAGGACAAAGATCATGCCCATGCCCCTTCCCGCCAAGATCGCCATCGGCGCTCTCGCCGCCGTTGCCCTGATGGGCGCCACCTGGTCGGCTGCCCATGATGAGGGCAGCGCAACCGCCCAGACCACCGATGACGCCTATGTGCTGGCTGATTCAAGCACAGTGGCCCCCCGCATCTCGGGCCAGATCGCCCGCGTGCTGGTGACCGACAATCAGACGGTCCGCCAAGGAGACCTGCTGGCCACGCTTGACGACCGCGATTACAAGGTCGCTCTGGCCTCAGCGCAAGCCGAACTGCATGCCGCGCAGGCCAGAGCCGAGAGCCTGCAGCGGCAGTTGGTCCGTCAGGATGATGTGATCGAACAGGCCCGCGCCGCCACCCAGGCCGATGCTGCGGCCGTCATGCTCTCGCAAGCCAATGCCGGGCGCTATCGCGACCTTGCCCGCGACGGATCGGCCAGCCGTCAGGAACAGCAGGAGGCCGACAGCCGCCTCGCCTCCGATCAGGCCGCCAGCCGGCGCGATCAGGCAGGCCATGGCGCCGCCCGCGCCCAGATGCCGGTGCTGCGCGCGCAATGGGAGGAGGCGCAGGCCGTCATCGCCCGGGCACAGGCCGCCGTCGATACGGCAGCCCTCAACCTCTCCTATACGCAGATCCATGCGCCGGTGGATGGGATCGTTGGCCAGCGCACGCTGCGGGTTGGCAATTATGTCCAGTCCGGCACGCCCCTGCTGGCCGTGGTGCCCGTGCGGCTGGCCTATGTCGAGGCGCGCTATCGGGAAACGCAATTGGTCCGCATGCATCCGGGCCAGCGCGTGACCTTCCGCCTCGATGCCGCACCCGATGTGACCTTTACCGGGCATGTTGAAAGCATTGCTCCAGCTTCAGGCGCCTCTTTTGCCGTGATCGCGCCCGAGAATGCCACGGGCAATTTCACCAAGATCACCCAGCGCCTTCCCGTGCGCATCGCGATCGACCCGGCGCAACCCGGGCTCGATCGCCTGCGGGTCGGCATGTCGGTCGTGCCGACCGTGTTGACAGACAGTTGAAGGACCTTTCGCCTGTCTGCATGCATAGAACTGCCTTTCGGGAAAGGAGCCAGACCCTTGCCAAGATCATCACCCTCCATTCTGCGCCGCTGGTCCTCACGCATCAGGACTGCGGATCGCGAAGCCTATGTCCACTATATCGCGCAGACCGGCATTCGGGATTACGCCGCAACGCACGGCAATCTGGGCTGTGAAATGCTGGCGCGCGATCTGGGCGATGGATCGACCGAGGTCACGACCCTGAGCTGGTGGCCCTCCATGGACGCGATCCGCGCCTTTGCCGGCGCGGAGGTAGCCAAAGCGCGCTATTATCCCGAGGATGAGCATTTCCTGCTCGAACGCCCTGATGAGGTGGAGCATCATCACATCGTCGCGCGGGCGGCTGGTGGTGATGGCGGCGGTCGCCCGCTCGCCTTTGAGAAGATGCATGCCAATGGCGATGATTTCGTGCTGATCGACCTGCGCGGCAGCGACATGGCGATCAATCCGGAGCTTGTCCGGCTGATGGGCGATCGCCAGCGCGGGATCGGCTTCAACCAGCTCGCCACGCTTGCCGATTGCACCGATGCAACGGCAAGTTTGTCCTTCTGGAACGCGGATGGCTCACCGCTGGACGCCTGCGGCAGTGCGACGCGGGGTGCCGCGCTGAAGCTGATGGAGGAAATCGGCTCAGATGTTGTGACCGTCAGAACCGCGCGCGGATTGCTGGCCTGTTCGCGGGACGGAGATGGCCTGATTGCCGTCGATATGGGCAAGCCCTCGCTCGACTGGGCCGATGTGCCGATGGCCAAAGCCATGGACACGCTGATCCTGCCGCTCGATGGCGCGCCTGCTGCCTGCAGCATGGGCAATCCGCATTGCACTTTCTTCGTCGAGGACGCCGAGGCGGTCGCTCTCGATATCTTCGGCGCGGCCATCGAGAACCACCCGTTGTTCCCGCAAGGGGTGAATGTGCATGTGGTACAGGTCATCGATCCTGCCCATATCCGTCTGCGGATCTGGGAGCGCGGCGCGGGCCTATCCCCCGGTTCGGGGTCCTGCGCCTGCGCGGCGGTCGTCAATGGCATTCGGCGCGGCTTGCTCGGCCCCCGCGTTGCGGTGCAATGCGATGGCGGCATGCTCCATGTCGCATGGCGTGGCGAAGGCGTGCTGCTGACCGGCCCGGTGGAGCGCAGCCATAGCGGCGTCTGCGCCGGGAGCCGGTCATGACTCAGCCATCAACCCCCGCGCAGAAATTCGACCCGCTTCGGGCCGGAGAATACCAGACACAGAGCAGGATCGCCCTTGCCGGATACGATGCCTGCCATGATCTGGCGGCCTGCATGATAGCGGCCTCGCTTGGCAATCCCGCGCAAGCGCATATGCTCATTGTGGGCGCAGGCGGGGGCGGTCAGGAAATCGTCGCGGCAAACCGGCTGGGGCCGGATTGGCACTTCACCGCCGTGGACCCGTCTCCGCCAATGATGGACCTTGCCGTGGAGCAATTGACTCAGGCGGGACTGGCGGCGCGAACCCATTTCCATCTCGGCTATGTCGATGACCTGCCGGAGGGGCAGCAGTTTGACGCCGCAACGCTGATCGGTGTTCTTCATCACCAGCCCGGAGACGAGGCCAAACGACGGTTGCTGGCCTCGATTGCCGATCGTCTGGCGCCCGGCGCACCGCTGATCGTGGCGGGAAATCGCCTGGCCTATGCCGAGCATCCGCTGTTGCTTTCGGCATGGGGCGAACGCTGGCGGATGCATGGTGCCACCGCCGAAGAGGTTCACGCCAAGCTGGGCAAGATTTTGGAAGGCGCCGACCCTCCCGCTTCGGAAGAGAAAGTGGCCCAACTGCTCAGGGATGCCGGCTTCGGCCAACCGACATGGTTCTTCTCCAGCCTTTTCTGGGGAGCGTGCCTTGCCAGACGTCAGGGTTAGATCGGATAGGCGAGAGAGCAGCACCATCATGTCATGCACCGATGGGGGCGAATGCCCCATGTTACGGCAACCGCGCTGGCGCCAGCTTCCACCTCACAAAACAGAGGGACGATACATATGCTGGCACAAAGGCGGGGCATTCTGGCTGCATCAGGCGCGGTCATTGGCGCCATGGCTGTAGGAACCGGCGCAAGCCCGGCCCCTGTCACAGGGCGGCCCTATGAGGTCTATGATGTGTTCACCGACAGGCCGCTCAGTGGCAATCCAGTAGCGGTGTTCACCGCTCCCGAGGGGCTGTCGCCGGATATGATGATGGCGATGACGCGTGAGATCAACTATTCGGAATGCACCTTTATATTCCCGGCGACCCTGCCCGGATGTGATATCCAGATCCGCTTTTTCGCGATGAACAGCGGTGCGGAAATCCCCATTGCGGGCCACCCCACCATCGGGACAGTGTTCTCTCTGGCAGAGCGCGGGCTGATCCCTGCCGGGCGTCCCTCGATCACGCTGCAACTGGGGGTCGGCCCCACCCGCGTCGATCTGGAGTGGCAAGGCGGGCGCCTGCGCTTTGCCTGGATGCAGCAGCAGAAACCCGGGCTGGATGCTTCCATCAGCGATCGGGCTGCGGCTGCCGCTGCCATGGGACTGACGATGGGTGATTTGGCCGATGCGCCAATCCAGCAAGTGTCCTGCGGGGCGGCCTTTCTGATGTTCCCGGTCAAAACCCGCGCCGCTGTGGACAGGGCCCAGCTCGATCGCGCCGCGATGGGTCGGCTGATCGACGCGGCAGGGCTGATCCGACGCGGGGTGATGATCTTCTCGCAACAGCCGGGCGGCGATGACGCCACCGTCTACAGCCGCATGCTGGGCTTCGGCGTGACCGAGGATGCCGCGACGGGCAATGCCAGCGGTCCGCTGGCAGCCTATCTCGTCACCCATGGGCTGGTGCCGCCCGGGCAGGCCGGGCACATGATCAGCCGTCAGGGTGTGCATATGCAGCGGCCCAGCCGCGTGCATATGGCGACGCGAAGGAATGGCGACAGCCTGTCGGTCATGATCGGCGGCAGCGCTGTCAAATCCGCTGAGGGACGAATGTTCGTCTGAGCTTGTAGAAAGAGAGGCAGAGTATGGACATGATCGCAAGGGTACGTGAAGCGCTGCTGGCCGCTGGTCACCCGGACAGCATCGCACAGTTCCCCGCTGGCACGCATAGCGCCGCTGACGCCGCAGCGGCGGTGGGCTGCTCGGTTGCGCAGATCGCCAAATCCATCGTCTTTCGCGCTGATGATGCCATCGTGTTGGTGGTCGCCTCGGGCGCTAACCGGATCGACCGGGGCAAGGTGGGGGCGGTGCTCGGCCTCAAGGTGAAGAACGCCGATCCCGTCTGGGTCGAGGAGAGGACCGGTTTTGCCGTGGGCGGCGTCTCCCCCATCGGCCATCCGTGCCCCGTCACCGTCGTGATGGACCGCGATCTGTTGCAGCACGATATGGTCTGGGCGGCGGCCGGATCGCCCACGCATACGTTCAGCACCACGGCGCCTCAACTGATCGCGCTGACATCAGGACTGGTGGCGGATGTCCGGCAGGACTGAACCGTTAGAGCCCAACCCTAGGATCGTTGGATGAGGACTAGAGCAGATCTCGATTGGGATGAATCGCACGGAGATCCTTTGAGCGATGTTCTGAACCTTGTGCCCTTCTGGCAAACTCACCCGGTGCCACGAGCCCGCCGGGTTCGAGGGAAGCCCGAAAGTCCAGCCTCAGGCGGTCCCACCTTGGGAGCAGTGCAATTGAAAGCGGAACGCGGTGGGCACGCGCAAGTATTGGTCGCCGTTGGACTCAAAGTGCGGATTCAGGTGTTTTATTCCACCCTTCCACGTTCGGCCAGAAAATCCAATACAGCGCGCACGCGCGAAGGAAGCGGGCCGCCCTGCCCTACATGGATCGCGTGGAACTCTTCACGATCGCCCGGGTTCAGATGATCGAGCACAGGAACCAGACGGCCTGCGGCGATATCGTCGCGGATCATGAAACCGGCAAGACGGGCAATGCCGGCCCCGCCGAGGGCGAGCTGGCGCAAGGCTTCGCCGTCACTCGCCTGAACCGGTCCGACAACAGGAACGACAACCGTCTGGCTATCCCTCTTCATCGGCCAGCCATCGACGGTACGTGAGTAGCTGAAGCCGATGCGAGCGTGATCATCAAGATCTTCGATCGTCCTGGGTTGGCCGGACCGGGCGAGATAGGCCGGCGCCGCCACGATCCTCATCGTCGTCGCGCCGAGCCTGCGCGCAATCAGACTGGAACTCTTGAGCGGCCCGGCGCGCACGGCCACGTCGATCCGCTCCGTCAGCAGGTCGACGACCGTGTCGGTTTGGATTAGGTCCAGCGTCACGCCTGGGTAGCGCTGCAGGAACTCCGGGAGGATGGGCGCGAGGATATGGGTGCCGTAGGACGCACTCGTGTTGAGGCGGATGCGGCCGATCGGCTGCTCGCCGGCACCCGCGCTGCGTTCTGCATCGGCGATATCGGCCAGAATGCGCTTCGTGCGCTCGTAGAAGGCGCAGCCTTCCGGCGTAAGTTGGAACGCCCGCGTTGAGCGGTTGACCAACCTCGTACCAAGGCGGGACTCCAGCCGGGCGACAAGCTTGCTGACCGCTGAAGGCGTCATGCGGCAGACGCGGGCAGCCGCGGAGAAGCCTCGGTGCTCCACGACAGAGGCGAACACCTCCATCTCCCCAGTGCGGTTGATATCAGATCGCGCCATTGGTCGTTCAATTCACAAATGATGTTACTTGCGGCATACTATATCACTCGAGAGAGGTGGTCTATCTCCATCAAGCTTGCAAACAGTGAGACAGATCATGCCGTTGGCGCTCTATGCCTTGACGGCCGGAGCCTTCGGCATCGGCGTCACCGAATTCGTCATCATGGGGTTGCTGCTCCAGGTCAGTGCCGACCTGCATGTGAGTATCGCGGCCGCGGGATTGCTGATCTCCGGCTATGCTCTGGGCGTCGTCGTCGGCGCGCCTGTGCTGACCGTGTTGACCGCGAAGTGGCCGCGAAAGACCATCCTGCTAGCGTTGATGGCAATCTTCATCGCCGGCAACGCGGCCTGTGCGCTGGCACCGACCTATGGTTTCCTGATGGCAGCCCGCGTGCTGACCGCGCTGGCGCACGGCACTTTTTTTGGCGTCGGCTCGGTGGTGGCTACCGGCCTCGTTGCTGATGACCGCAAAGCTTCGGCTATCGCCGTGATGTTCACCGGTTTGACCGTCGCCAACATCCTCGGCGTGCCGCTCAGAACCTGGATCGGTCAACATCTCGGCTGGCGCGCGACCTTCGTCGCTGTGACGCTGACCGGCCTTGCCGCCTTCGCGGTCATTGCAGCCCTGGTTCCCCGGGACGGCGCGGCGCCAGAGGCGAGCGACTGGCGGGCGGATCTGGCAGCCATCCTCCGTGTGCCTGTTCTGCTTGGTTTGCTGACCACCGTCCTCGGCTATGCCGGTGTCTTTGCGGTGTTCACCTACATCGCGCCGATGCTGACCCGGATCAGTGGGTTTCAGGAGCCGGCGGTCGCGCCGATCCTGCTGGTGTCCGGCGGGGGGCTCGTCGTGGGTAATCTGCTGGGTGGCCGGCTCGCCGATCGCGGCCTGCTCGCCACCGTGTTCGGGACGCTGGCCGTGCTGGCGCTGGTGCTGGCGGCCATGACGCCGGGCCTCCCTTCGCCGGCGGCGGCGGTCGTGCTGACGGGCATGCTGGGCGCCGCCGGCTTCGCGACTGTAGCGCCGCTTCAGATGTGGGTGCTATCACGAGTGCAAGGCACGAGCCGGAGCCTCGCGTCCTCCTTCAACATCGCAGCATTCAATCTGGGCAACGCGATCGGCGCCTGGGCGGGCGGCATGGTCATCGACCACGGTCCCGGACTGACCTTCGTTCCGATTGTTGCCGCAGCCTTTCCTTTGGCGGCGATCGGCGCCGCGGCGCTGGCGGCGGGATTGAACCGCAGCCGCCGTACCAACCCGATCACGGAGCTCAATTCCCATGTCCGTTAAGATGCCCCGGCGATTGTCCGCTCTCCTTGCCGTGACAGCGGCCTTCCTTTGCCCGGCTGTGGCACTGGCACAGAACCCGAGTTGGGTCGGGACCTGGATGGCAAGCCCGCAACCGGTCTGGAATGCGAACTTCGCCTTCCCGACCAAGATTCCTGCCAGTGTTAAGGACAAAACCTTCCGCCAGATCGTCCGGATCGGCCTCGGCGGTTCACAAGTTCGCCTCGTGTTTTCCAACACCTATGGCGATGCGCCGTTCCGGATCGGCGCGGCGAGTGTCGCGCTGACGGGTTCCGGCAGCGCTTCCGTCGAAGGCGTGCTGCATGCCGTCACGTTCGGCGGACAGACAGCAGCCGTCATTGCCCCCGGTACGCAACTAATCAGCGATCCGATCGCGATGCCGGTCGCCGATCAGGCGCGCCTTGCTGTCTCCGCCTGGCTTCCGGACGAAACGCCGCTCAGAACCTTCCACTGGGATGGTCGCCAGAGCGCCTGGTTCGCTGATGGCGATCTCACCCAATCATCGACCTTTCCGACGAACGAGCGGACCGACGCCCGCATCCTGCTGAGCGAGGTTTTGGTCGACGCTGCCAATACTGGAGCGGTGGTTGTGATCGGAGATTCAATCACCGATGGAAATGGCGCGACGGTCGACGCCGATACCCGCTGGCCCGACTTCCTCAGCCGGCGCATTGCGCCCCACCACGTCGCGATCCTCAATGCCGGCATTTCCGGCGCCCGTCTGCTCGAAGACAAAATGGGCGTGAACGCCCTCGCCCGCCTCGATCGTGACGTGTTCGCCCAGCCCGATGTGAAGGCGATCATTCTGCTGATCGGCATCAACGACATCGCCTGGCCCGGCACCGCTTTTGCGCGCAAGCAGGACCGGCCAACCGCCGACGCGATGATCGCCGGATACCGTCAGATCATCGAGCAGGCCCACACGCGTCATATCCGGGTGATCGGGTCGACATTGACACCCTTCGCAGGCGCGCTCTCCGGCACGCCGCTCGGCGACTATTTCAGCCCGGAGAAGGACCTGCTTCGCCAGGAGATCAACCGCTGGATTCGCACGAGCGGCGCATTCGACGCGGTGGTCGATTTCGACAAACTGCTGCGCGATCCGGCCCACCCCGAGCGGATCGCGCCCGCCTTCGATTCCGGCGATCATCTTCACCCCGGCGACAAGGGCAATGCAGCGATGGCGGACGCCATCGACCCGCGCACGCTGCTGGGTCGCTGAACACCTCCTCCCCGTCCTAAGGATCATGACATGAACTATCGCTTCCTCGGCCGTTCCGGCCTCAAGGTTCCGGTGCTGAGCTTTGGCACGGGCACGTTCGGCGGCACTGGGCCGCTGTTCGGCGCCTGGGGCAATACCGGGGCGACCGAGGCGCGCCGCCTCGTCGATATCTGCCTCGAAGCCGGCGTCAATCTGTTCGATACCGCCGATGTCTATTCCAACGGGGCGTCGGAGGAAGTGCTTGGCACGGCCCTCAAGGGACGGCGCTCCGATGCCTTGATCTCGACCAAGACGAGCCTGCCGATGGGTGACGGCCCGAACGACGCGGGCTCATCGCGTTTCCGACTGATCGGCGCCGTCGAAGCCGCCTTGAAGCGACTGGGCACCGACTATATCGATCTTCTGCAACTCCACGCCTTTGACGCGATGACCCCGATGGAGGAGGTGCTCTCGACGCTCGACACGCTCGTCCGTGACGGCAAGGTCCGATATGTCGGGGTTTCCAACTTCTCGGGCTGGCAGGTCATGAAGGCGCTGGCCATCGCGGACCGCTATGGCTGGCCGCGCTATGTCGCCAACCAGGTCTATTATTCGCTGGTCGGTCGCGATTACGAATGGGATCTGATGCCACTCGGCGCGGACCAGGGGTTGGGCGCAATGGTCTGGAGTCCGCTTGGCTGGGGGCGTCTGACCGGCAAGATCCGCCGCGGCGCGGCGCTTCCTGAGGCGAGCAGGCTTCACGACACTGCTAGCTACGGCCCACCGGTTGAGGATGAGCATCTGTTCAGAGTGATTGAAGCCCTGGAGGCGGTCGCGGCGGACGTCGGCAAGACTGTGCCGCAGGTGGCGCTCAACTGGCTGACCCAGCGCCCCACCGTCTCTTCCGTCATCATCGGTGCGCGCGACGAAGACCAGCTTCGCCAGAATCTTGGCGCCGTCGGCTGGACGCTGTCGGCGGAACAGATCGCCCAGCTTGACAAGGCCAGTGCTGTCACCGCACCCTACCCGCACTTCCCCTATCAGCGGCAGGAGGGCTTCGCGCGGATCAACCCGCCGCTTGCCTGATAAGCGCCGCCGCTACGCGAGCCAGAGGCATCCCGCGCCACATGGGCAGACAGGTAAAGCTGCTTCTCATTCCCGGCTTTATGCTGGACGCCGATCTTTGGACCGACCTGCGGCCGGAGCTGGATGCGATGGGAGAGGTCATCGATGTCGACACCACGCGCGACACATCGATTGCGGCGATCGCCCAGCGAGCACTTATCGCGACGGACGGGCCGGTCGTCGTCGTCGGCTTCTCGATGGGCGGCTATGTCGCCCGCGAGATCGCCTATCAGGCGCCTGAGCGTGTGAAGGGGCTTTTGCTTGTTGCCACCTCGGCGGCGGCCGATGCCCCCCACCTCTTGAAATCGCGACGCTCCGTGGGCGGTCAGGTGGCACCCTTTCGTCGCCTCAGTCAGCGCGCGATCGAGAAGTCCCTGTCGCCGCTCTGTCGCACAGATGCGATGATCGAGCGCGTCCAGCGCATGAGCGAAAGGCTAGGTCCCGAGGTCTTTGCTCGTCAATCCAGTATCCAAAGGGCTGGCGATGTAATGCGCCTTCGCCAAATCACCTGCCCCACCGCCATCATCTCAGCCGGCGCCGACGAACTGCGCAGCCTTGCGGAGAGCGAAGCACTACGGGACAGCATTTCCGGCTCGGTACTCATCGTGGTCGAGGGATCGGGCCATCTCCTTCCCTTGGAACAGCCCGCCGCCGTGATCACAGCCTTATCCGCCCTGATGACGCGTCTTCGGTGAGAGCTAACAGGTGCAATCGCAACGACACGGTACGCCCGGCAACCTGGGCCTGAATATTCACCTCGGCGAAACCGCAGGAAGCGGTCGTGCCCCAAACCGAGGGTGCGCTGGGACACTGTCCCCGCTTGAGCTCTCCTAATCCAATGATGTTGACGTAACCATATATTCAAGTTACATTTTGGTCATGTTTGAATTTTCCGCTGGCTCTCGTGCACTTTGCCTTGTCGACACCGTGGGAAACCGTGGTGGAGCTGACATCGAGCGCTTGGCGACGCCGCAGGATTTCACGAGCTGGCTGCGCCAAGCATCCTTACTCGATTCCGAAGGCAGAGACGTCCTTGAAGCCGATCTGATCGATGCCCGCGCGCTTCGGGACGCGCTCTATCGGGCCGCTCTCGCGATCGTGAATGGCGAAAAGCCGGCGCCGGCCGATATCGGTGGGATCAATGTTTTGGCGCAGGGAACTCCACCCCGTCCACAATGGGTGAATGGCGAAGTCGTTCACGTCGCCGAAGATGGCGTGCGTGCGGCCATTGCACTGCTCGCCGGTGATGCGGTCGGAACGCTCGCCGACGCGCAGATCGGCCGCGTTCGCCTTTGCCCGGAATGCCGGATGATGTTCGTGGACAAATCACCGGCCGGGAGGCGTCGCTGGTGCTCGTCGGCCAGCGGCTGCGGCAACCGCGCGAAGGTCCGTGAACACCGCGCCAGAAAATCCCAGGAAGGAAGCGCCAGATGAGTACAGAACATCGCGTCCAGTTCGACTTCGAGATCGAGTTCGCCAATGGCGGCACGCTTCAGGGGCAGGAATTCCGCCTCGACATTGCGCATGACGACATCACGGACGACGCTCTCGGCGCCTACCTCATCGCCGACCTGCGTTTGCTGATGGTCAGCCGCGTCGCTATTCTCAACAAGCGCATCATCCATGAAAGGCACAAAAGGGCGCATAAGGCGCCGGCCGTAGCGAATACCGAAACGCAGCGGATCGATCTCAGCCATGTGATCGAAGCAGGCATGATCACCTACAAGGGCCTGCCGGCACCGCTGATCTGCGACCATCTCTCACGCGATGCGTCGCGGCAGAGCTATGATCCCGGCACCGAGTTCCAGATCGATCGGATCGAGATGGTCGGTAACACCGGCACGTATCTCGATACGCCCTTCCATCGCTACGCCGACGGCTATGATCTATCGGCACTGAACCTCGAGACGGTCTCTGGCTGCCCGGGGGTGATGATCAACGTGACCGGGGCAACAGACCGCGCGATCGACTGGACCATGCTTGCCGCTATCGATGTGCGCGACAAGGCGGTCCTCGTCCATACGGGATGGGACGCACATTGGCGCACGGATCAATATTTCGAGAATCATGTCTACCTGACCGAACGGGCGGCGATCCATCTGCGCGACAGCGGCGCGCGGCTCGTCGGGATCGACTCATTCAACATTGACGATACGTCCGGTGGGACGCGGCCCGTCCATTCGGTCCTGCTCGCGGCTGGCATCCCGATCGTCGAGCACCTGACCAATCTCCAGTCGCTGCCTACGGAAGGCTTCCGCTTCTGGGCGGTGCCGCCCAAGTTCAAGAAAGTCGGCACTTTCCCGGTTCGTGCGCACGCGATCATCGATGGGCGTGAGGCCCGATCCAACCAGAGTGCCTAGTTCCGCCCGCGCCGCCTTTGCAGCGCGTAAGCCGAGGAGGTTTTGATGGCTGTCGCGTTTCTGGGTCTTGGCCATATGGGTGCACCGATGGCGGCCAATCTTCTGAAAACACAGCCGGATCTTACGGTGTGGAATCGGTCGCTGCCGGCGCTTGAACGTCTGGGCGAGTTCGGCGCAACGATCGCGCCCACAGCCAGGGATGCCATCCGGGGCGTTGCCACCGTGCTGCTCATGCTCGCCAACGAGGCGGCGATCGATGATGTGCTGGAACGCGGATCCCCGGCGTTCACTGACAATGTTCGCGGGCGCCTTATTGTCCATATGGGGACGACGTCGACTGACTTTTCGCGGGAACTGGCTGCCGCAGTCGAAGCGGCGGGCGGTCGCTACGTCGAGGCCCCAGTCTCGGGGTCGCGAGTGCCTGCCGAGCAGGGCACCCTGGTCGCCATGATTGCCGGCCGGGGGGCCGACGTCGCCACGGTGCGCGACCTGGTCCAGCCGATGTGCAGCAAGACCTTTGCCTGCGGCCGCGTGCCCGGTGGCCTGGGCATGAAGCTGGCCGTCAACCTCTTCCTGATCACCATGGTCACCGGGTTGATGGAAGCCGCGCACTTCGCCGGCGCCGCGGGGCTCGATATCGCGCTGTTCCGCGCCGTGATCGATGCCGGCCCCATGTCCAGCGACGTGTCACGCGTGAAGCTCGACAAGCTGGTAAACGGCGACTTTGCGCCCCAAGCCAGCCTCGCTGACGTTCTGATGAACAGTCGACTGGTCGCCGGTGCTGCCCGTTCCTCGGCGGTTGCCACGCCTTTGCTCGACCAGGCGAACGCGCTCTATGCAAAGGCCGACGAAATGGGATTGGGCGGCATCGATATGATCGGGGTGCTTCGCGCGCTGGAGGAGCTCACGCGCAACCAGCCGGCGGGGTGATCAACCGGCGCGGAGCAGAGCGGCGCCGGCGGCAATGAGCACCGCCGCGATGACGCGCCCGGGCCCGACCGGCTCCTTAAGAAAAGCAACCGATATCAGGACGCCGAACAGGATCGCTGTTTCCCGCAACGCCGCTACGATGGCGACGGGAACCAGCGTCATGGCCCACAGCGCGAGACCATAGGATGCGGCGGTGCTTGCACCGCCGAGAATGCCCAGGCGCCAGTTCCGCCCTAGACAGGCGCGGAACGCCTGGCCGCGCCGGATGATCGCCCAGCTTGTCAGCGGAATGCCGGTCAGCAGGAAGATCCACAAGGTGTAGGCCGCTGCGGATCCCGATTGCCGCACGCCAGCGCCATCGACCATCGTGTAGCCGGCAATGACAACCGCATTGAGCAACGCGAGGCCCGCACCCTTGTCCAGCGAGCGGAGCGGGTTTCCTGCCACACCGAGGATACCGGCACAGATGACGGCGACGCCGCACCAGGCTTGGCAGCGCAATGGTTCGTCCAGGATGGTCGTACTTGCGATCGCGACCAGCAAGGGCGCGGCGCCCCGCATCAGCGGGTAGGTGCGGCTCATCTCCGCGACCCGATATGTCCACGCGACCAGCCCATAATAGCTGATGGACAGGACCGCCGATCCGGCCAGGAAGGGCCAGCTTGGGCGTGCGGGCACCGGCAGGAACGGCAGGCCGACCACGGCGATTGCTGCCGCAGCCCCTGTAACCAGGGCGGTCATCAGCCCCCTGTCCGTCCCGCCCCGGATGATCGCGTTCCAGGTCGCGTGCAGAGCCGCTGCGACCAGGATGACAGGGAAGACGGCAGCGATCACGCGCAGTCAGGCAAGATCGAGGTGAAGAAAACGGCTGAAGCCGCCGTCTGTATAGTTCGAGAAAGCTGGCCCCTCCCTAAATCCCCGACTCCGATAGAGCGCGACGGCCGGGTCGAACGACGGCAGGCTTCCTGTTTCGAGGCTTAGCCGCCGAACGTCGCGAGCCTTGGCCACAGCAATGATCGTGTCGAGGATGGTCTGGGCCGCTCCCTGGCGGAGGAAGTCCGGGTGGGTGCGCATCGACTTCACCTCGGCGGTACCGTCAGGCAGCGTTTTGAGCGCGCCGACGGCAGCGACGCGCGGGCCGGCCCACGCCGTCCAAACCGTCACTTCAGGAATCGTAAGCCCGGTCAGATCAAGCGCGTGAACATTGTCCGGCGGGGAATCCGCCCGCATGCCTGCCAGGTGCAGCGCCAGCAGGGCGCGGGTCTCCTCACCGCTCAGATCATCTTCGCGAACTTCAAAAGCCGGGCCTTCTTCCGCTTTGAAGGGGGAAAGGGATCGCTGCCAGTCATAGGCACGGTCCACCGTCGCCACGATAACCTGATACCAGTCATACCAGACCGCCCGCCCCTGCTCGCGGATGCGCGAATGATCGGGATCGTCCCTCCACGCGAGCGCATCGGCATGGTTGCGCCACCAGCTGACGGTGATTCCCACGCCGGCAACATCACGTGATGAGACTATCCCCAGATAGCCGTCTCGCGCTGCCGTGGCTTTTGCCATGGCCTCGGCCGCGGCGGCATACCCCTCGGCATCTGCCTGTGTACGACCCGAGACGAAGATCACGGCGACCGCGCCGGGAGGAGGCGAACGATCCCTCATGCGGTGGGCGCCACCTGCTGTGCGGCCATACGGAAGTCCGGGTTCCAGCCGAGTGCCGAAATCGCCTTGTCGATGCGGACCTCGCCGCCCGGATTGGCGACGTTGTAGATGCCCGGCGCTCCGTGATCGATCGCGAGAAAAGCGGCGTAGGCTGCGGCGTCGACATGCAGCGGCGACGCGCCATCGGGCGTCTCGCTCCAGGTGCCGGGGCCGAAGAGCTGGCCGTAGCGCAGCACTACGCCTTCGATCCCCGGCGTCTCGAGCACTGCACGCTCAAGCGGGACGATCCCTTCGCGGATCGTCGTGCCCCGCGCGCCTTCCGCATCGACCTCCAGCAGGTCTTCCTCCGCATAGGGTGGCGAGCCCGGCGCATAGGCCCAGGCGATGCTCTGCGCGATAATCCGCTGGGCGCCGGCTGCCACTGCTGCCCGCACCAGGTTGGGCGTGCCTTCGCGGCGCAGCCGGGCATTGGCCCGCCGGGCCGCTTCCGGATCCGCAGCCATGTCGCCGGAAAGGTCGGTAAGCTGGTGGATGACCACCGTGGGCGCAGCACCTGCCACCGCGCGCGCCAGGGCTTCGGCATCGAACACGTCGACGATCACCGGCCGGACGCCCGCCGCCTCAAGGTCGGCCGCACGCTGCGCCGAGCGCGTTGTGCCGAAGACTGTATGCCCTTGCTGCAGCAACAATGGAACCAACCGCTGCCCGATAACGCCGGCGGCACCCGCCAGGAAGATAGTATGAGGCATTGCGCCCTCCTTGATGATCTGCGCATGAGGTGCAGCGCAACGCAGCGCCTGGGAAGCACCAAGACCGTCGGTTTTGCCTGTACCATCGTCGTGGTACCCGCCGCCCTCAAGCCAATGGTACAGTCGAAATCACAATTCTTGCGGCTGGCCGTCGGACGCCAAACCGCTACTCCTGTAATCTTGTATTGTCGCAGGGGAATGCGCCTATGACGGAAGCAGTCAACACCATCCTCGGCGGATGCCATTGCGGATCTGTGCGGTTCGAAGCCACGTTGAGCGACGGCTTAAACACGATCCGTCGCTGCACCTGCTCCTATTGTCGAATGCGCGGCGCAGTCGCCGTCTCGGCCGAACTGGGCGGCATCCGCCTGCTCCGGGGCGAAGACACGCTCACCAGTTACCGCTTCAACACCCAAACGGCGCAGCATTTTTTCTGCTCGCGCTGCGGGATCTACACCCACCATCAGCGCCGATCCAATCCGAACCAGTACGGCGTCAACGTCGCCTGTCTCGATGGGGTGAGCCCCTTTGACTTCGAGGAAGTGCCGGTCTTCGACGGCGTCCGTCACTCCCGCGATAATGGCGGGGTTATCCTGCGCACCGGTACCCTGCGCTACATCCCGATCGACCAGGGCGATCCGGCGTAAGTCTGTCGGACTATGAGAAGATGACGTACATTCAGACATGATCACCCCATCTCCCGTTCGCAGACCCGTGCCGGCCACGATTGCCGCCGTGATCCGGGATGGATCCGTCCTGCTGGTCCGTCGCGCCAATCCGCCGGACGTCGGCTTGTGGGGCTTTCCCGGTGGCAAGATCGAGTTTGGTGAGACGATCGCGCAAGCCGCCGTTCGCGAACTGTTCGAGGAAACCGGCATCCAGGCCGAGGCAGGCCAGGTCTTCAACTGCGTCGACGTCCTCGATAGAGCCGAGGATGGGACGATCCTTCACCATTATGTCCTGATCGCAGTGTTGTGCCGCTGGATCGCCGGATCGCCGGTGGCGGGCGACGATGCGCTGGAAGCCGCCTGGCACCCGCTGGCGGATCTGCGCGACACCGCGCTCGCAATGAGTTTCGGCGTTGCCGATATCGCGTTTCAGGCTGCGGCGCTGGGGGCCTAGGGGCGTGGAAAGCTGCCCCGACTGCGATGGCAGGCGGGCCGAGAACAACGAAGATGGGCACTATTCCTACGCCATAGCTACCTGATTCTACGCTACAGTTCTCCCATGTTTCCGAGCTGGCCACCATCCAGCCGAAAACGCAGACATCATGATGTGGCGCTGGGGCGATGCAGCCGATTTTTGTCCTGTCGGAGGTATCCCGCGAGAATATTTCAGCTGGACGCGAGGCAGGCAATGCGTTCCGCGATGCCGCCTATTTCGGGCGCCAGGGTCGCGCGAACCTCGTCGCAAAGTTCGAGTTCAAGACGATCGTTGGGATCGACCAGAATGTTGGCAATGTTCTGGACATCGCACACCTCCCATTCGCCGCGCCGCACTTCCAGCAGCGGGTTATAGGAGGCCGAGTTCGGATTGGTCGGGTCGAACAACAGCACGCGACCGTCCAGCGAGCGAAAACCGGCGGTGAGCTGCCAGTTCTCGCCCTTGATGTCATGCGCGATGGCGCGGCCCGGCCAAGTGAGCAACGAGGGGATCACGAGAGCGACACCCTTGCCGCTTCTTGTCGGCGCGAAACACAGCACATGCTCCGGCCCGTCGTGGCGCAGATAGGCCCGCTCCAGCTTGCCGAGCACCACGCCATCCGACCCGAGCAGGCCGGCGGCCTTCACCTCGTCAGGCTGTGCCCAGCGGGCAGAACCGTAAGTTTCGACGGTCTTCGCCTCACGCGCCCGCCACACCGACATGGCGATGGCGGCAGCGGCCGAGAGAAAACCGCCCGATGTCGCGATAGAGGCGCCGTGGACGAAGATCGATGGCGCATAGGCTTCGTAGAAATACTACCACCAGAAAAAGGCTGGCGGATAATAGACCCGCATCACGAGTAGTCGGAACCAGGGCATTCCTAGCTGCGACTCAAACCCGAGCTGCCAGCCCGCCCATTCCGTGGCGCCCCAGGTCGTGAACAGCACGATCAGCGAGACGACGATGATCGGACCCCAGAGGATTTTTGCGGGAACACTTACTCTTCTCCTTTCGGAAAGAGCTCGGCACCGAAATTCAGAAATGGCAAGTCTTTCAGAGAGAGGCTCTCATTCAGGCGTACCGTAGCGTATAAATACAGGCGATAGCGTAAGACCAGATTTCAGCGACCAACAAGACTACCGCCGCCATCGACGGCGAGAACCTGACCTGTAATGAAGCTGGCGTCAGATGACAGAAGAAAACATATGGCGGCTGCCACCTCAGCCGGAGTTCCAAGACGGTGCATTGGGATGGTCGATAGCACGCGCTTTTCCGCGTCGCTGTCGGCGGGCCGGGTTTTTCGGAACAACTCGGTCTCAATCGGGCAGGGGGCAACGCCGTTCGCCGTGATGCCATACTCGGCAAGCTCCAGCGCCCGGGTGCGTGTGCAACCGACCAACTCTCTCTTCGTCCCCGAATAGGCCGTGCGGTCAAGCGCCCCGTAAATGGCGCGGCTACAAACATTGACGATACGGCCGTAACGTCGGGCCTTCACTACTCCGGCGAGGGCCTGCGTGCCCTGAACAGCCGTGCGGAAGTTCAAATCAAGCACGTTCTGCAGCCTCGTCATTTCGATCTCGCCGAGAGGCTGTGGAGAAGCGACGCCGACGTTATTCACGAATCCGTCGATCTCGAAGTCTGCTGCGATACGCGCCAGGGTCGTCTCAGTTTGGTCGAGGTCGGCAAGGTCGCAGGCCAAGAACGTGCCGGGAAAGTTATCTCCGAAAGAACTGCGGGCAATGCCGACCACACGATGACCTTTGGCGGATAGTTATCGGATACAGCACGGCCGATACCCTTGCTTGCGCCCGTCACGAGGATTGTCGATCTTGGAGTGGACATTACTCGCGTGCTGTCGGATTGAGAAGTGGTCAAATCATCATCCTGTAAGGGAATATCGTCCGCCAGCTACCGCTGAAACCTCCAGTCAAACGTCAGGTCAGAGCAACATAGGCAGCGACCGCTAACATACATGTACCGAACGCCCATCCCTGGACACGCATCGCCCCTTCAGACCGGAATCTACCGAGAATCACCTTCCCCGCGTAGATCCAAGGAAAATGACAGACCACGCAGACGATCATAAAGGCGATCGTGAGTTGAACAACCTGACCCGACAACGATGCCGCTGGGTCGAGGAATTGCGAAAGCATGACCAAGATCATCGAATGGATTTTGGGATTCAGAGCGACGGAGAAAAATCCGTCGCGACAGCTCAATTGCGCCGGAGGCGTATCACCTTCAGCATTGGGCTTGGCCGAGGTATGAAAGAATCCCCAGGCGAGATAGAGCAAGTAGACCGTGCCAGCCCACTTCAGGATTCGATCGAACTCCGGATGGTCATGAAGCGCGCGCCCGAGGCCGAGACCGTAGATGAGACAGAGCAAGAGGTTGCCAACCTCGAAGCCAGCCCAGAACGGAACTGAGCCCCACACCCCGGATCGTCCTCCCGTGGTGGCAAGAAGAGTGTTGCCGGGGCCTGGGCTGATGACCATTGGAACAGCATAGCCCAGAAAAAGCCCCCATATTTGCCATGAGATCATCGTACGAAATCCTCCGAAGCAGGCCGATACCGGAGCCGCCGGGATCGCTTCCTTCCTCTAAAAGAACGCGACTTTCGCATTTCCGCAAAACGACTTATCTTCACGGCTTCGATAAGCTGGAGTAATCGAGAATGCGCCGCCTACCTCCGCTTGGCGCCATCCGCGCCTTCGAGGCCGGCGCACGGCACCTGAATTTCACCGCCGCCGCCACTGAGCTGTGCGTGACGCAGGCCGCCATCAGCCACCAGGTCCGTCTGCTGGAGGAATGGCTAGGCACGCGGCTGTTCGAGCGCAAAGGCCACGCCCTATGCCTGACAGCAAAAGGGGCCGCTTACCTGCCGGAGCTGACAGAAGCGCTCGATCGCATGTCGGCGGCAACGATGCGTTTGCGGGAGCGGGAGGATGGCCCGTTGCGTATCACCGCGCTGCCGTCCTTTGCGTCATGCTGGCTTGTGCCTAGGCTTGGAAGATTTCGTGCGCTCCACCCCGAAATCGACCTCCGTCTCACCAGTTCGGCCGAGTTGTGGGACTTCAGCAAGGATAGCTTTGACCTTGGTATCCGTTCCGGGCTTGGGCGATGGCCCGGACTGAAGGCGGACCTGATCGCGCGCGAGACGTTGAGCCCGGTCTGCGCGCCGGTAGTTGCGGCTGGTCCGCCCACACTTCTGGTGCCGTCCGACCTTCTGAACCTCAAGCTGCTGCAAGATACGCCGAGAGATGCATGGTCGCGCTGGTTTGAGCACGCGGGCATCAATGGAGCGCGCATTCGTTCGCCCCTCCTTTTCAACGACGCCGGGCTGGTGCTACAAGCGGCTCTCGACGGCCAAGGGGTGGCCCTTGGCCGACTGGTGCTTGCGAGGCAGGCTCTGAGCAGCGGCAACTTGGTCCAACCTTTTGCGATCGAACTTCCGAATGACTATAGCTACTGGCTGGTCTACACGCGTGCCGCGTTGGAGCGCCCGGACATCGCGGCGTTCCGCGCTTGGCTGCGATCCGAGGTGTCGGCGTAGCAAGTGATGCCGTAAGGCCCGCGCCATTCGGGTGCTAGAGACCCAACCCACGCTTGCGACCAAAGCTCCAATCGATGCCGCCGTCGT
This sequence comes from Novosphingobium terrae, assembly GCF_017163935.1. NCBI lineage: Bacteria > Pseudomonadati > Pseudomonadota > Alphaproteobacteria > Sphingomonadales > Sphingomonadaceae > Novosphingobium > Novosphingobium terrae. The sequence continues at coordinate 137,050 of NZ_JABVZR010000003.1, forward strand.
CCCTCGCGACGCCGAAGACGTGCTGCCCGAGCTGTTTTCGAGCGAGGGAGTCCAGTGCAAGAACTGGAAGCCGAGGCCGTCGTCGATCATGGCGAAACGACCGGAACTGAGCGCGAAGCGCCGCCTATATTCCCGCGCGACATATTCACCGGCAGCGGAGTGAGCAAAGGGGTGGTTCGTCTCGGCGGAGAGCTTAGCGCCCAAGGCTTCGATGTCGCGGCGGCGCAGCGTGTCGATCAGGTTGCGGCTGTGGAGCACGCTACGGCCCTGCCGTCCGGCAAAGCCTTTTTCGATCAGGCGCTCGGCGCGGCGCTTCATCGCGTAGCGCACTTCAACTCCGAAGCCCGTTTCTCTTAGCACGACGGGTTCGCGCGCGGGTGTTCGTCGGCGGCGGCATTGCGACGGTTGGCGCCGCCGTTTCGGCCGGGTTGGCGGTCGCCGCGCTCGGCCGCCGAATCGCCCCGCTGGGCACCGTAGACGTGGGACCGCGACTCAGCTTGACGTCGCTGCCTTCGCGCGACGTGATGATTTATTCGGCGGCGATCGTCGATCTGCCGACCTACGGCTATCGTCGCGTTCATGCGCTGCTCCGCCGTCAGGCCGAGCGCGATGGGCGACCGCCGCCGAACGCCAAGCGGGTCTACCGGGTCATGAAGCTTCACGGCCTGCTGCTGCAGCGGCACAGCGGGCGTGGCGCAGAACGTCGGCATGACGGCAGGGTTGCGCACGGCACCCCGCTCACGCGTCTTTTTTCCACGGTTCGTACGAGCTGTAGCGACCCGGTGTGGTAGAGTTTACCGACATATGCGGCGACGCCCTGAAACAGCAGACGTCGCGGAATCGATGATCGTGACGGCCTGGAACACTGCCATTGTTGGGGGCGGACTTATCGGTGGCATTCTGTTCGACACCCTGGGAGCGGCCTCTTCCCATGGTGTTCGCAGCCCTGCTGACCGCCACATCGGTGACCGCGCGATTAGCGCGCGAACACTGCTTGCCGGTCAACGCACGGCGGAAGCCATGCTGATCTGTCGGGGATTCATGAAACGGAGAGAGGTCGAATATTGGTGCCGACGGAGTGTTACTGCCGCTGATATTGCCTCGGCGAGCAGGCCATCGTTCGTTTGAAAGCCATGCTGAAAGCGCTTTCGGACTCATAACCAACGGAAAAAGCGATGGAGGCGACATTCTCGCGGGAATTGCGCAGCCGCTCGCCCGCAATCAGCATCCGCCAACGCTTGAGATATTCCATCGCCGTCATGCCGACACGCAGTTTGAACTTCTGAGCGAAGGTCGTGCGCGACATGCCGGAGAGATGCCCCAATTCTTCCAAAGTCCAGCGACGAGCGGGGTCAGCGTGCATGGCGCGCACGGCGGCGCCGATCTGGCGATCGGACAAAGCGAAGAACCAACCGACGCCGCCATTGTTCGAAGCCAGGTAACGCCTCAGCGCTTGCACCAGCATGATGTGCGCGAGATGCTCGGCGACGAGAGCGCCGCCCAATTCTCCCTCGCGCAACTCCTGGGCAAACTGATCCAGTGCCCAGCGAAAAACCGAGGCTTGGGTGGACGATTCCCGCACATGGACGATCGGAGGCAAGGCTCCGAACAGGATAGCCGCGTGGTCGCCCGCAAACGCGAACCGGCCGCCCACGAGAAAGAAGTCACCACCGCCATTGCATGTCGCGACCCCATGTTGGGCTGCGACGTAAATCGGACCAGAATCGACCGGATCGAGCGACGGGTCGGTAGTGAGCACGAAGGGGCGGCCGCGTGTCAGGAGAAAACAATCTCCTTGCTCAAGCCGTTGCGCCTCGGGATAGCCTTCGACAGACACCCAGCAGGCGCCCCGCATCACCGCGTTGAACTTGATTCCCTCGTGCGCAGGGAAAGCGAGGGACCAGTCTCCGCCGGCATCGAGGCCGGCGGAGACGGTGCTGCGCGGTTGCAGCAGCGAGAGCACGGCGGAAAGAGGATCCAAAATGAAAATCCGCACGATCTAAGAAGAAAGCCGTACTGTACAGCATGGATCGTACGAGGCCCAAGGCATATTTGTGACCAGCCAGATCAGCTACCCCCGATCCAGAAGGTCCAAAATGTTCGAAAACCAAGCACCCATCGGTTCCGGCTTCGGAGCGCGAACAACCGCCGAGCAAGTCTTGGCAGGCCGTGAGCTGACCGGGAAGACCGCGATCGTCACCGGAGGTCATTCCGGCCTAGGTTTGGAAACGACGCGGGCGCTCGCTCATGCCGGCGCACATGTTGTCGTCGCGGCGCGGCACCCCTCAATTGCCCATGAAGCCTTGCGAGGCTTGGAGGGTATAGAGGTCGGGACACTCGATCTTGGAAATCTCGACAGCGTTCGGGCATTTGCGGAGCGCTTCGTCGCAACCGGCCGCCATGCTGATATAGTCATCAACAATGCCGGCATCATGGCCTGTCCCGAAGCTCGCGTGGGGCTGGGATGGGAAGCCCAATTCGCGACCAACCATCTCGGCCACTACACCCTCGTCAACCTGCTATGGCCAGCCCTCGTCGGCGGGGCGCGGGTTGTCGCCGTATCGTCGGCCGGACATCATGCGTCCAGCATTCGCTGGGACGACATTCAATTCGAGCATGGCTATGACAAGTGGCTGGCCTATGGTCAGTCCAAGACGGCCAACGCTCTGTTCGCCGTGCAGCTCGACGCGCTCGGGCGCGATGCTGGCGTGCGCGCCTTCTCCCTTCATCCTGGCAAGATTTTCACGCCACTCCAGAGGCATTTGACGAAGGAGGAGATGATCGCTTCTGGCTGGCTGGACGCCGAGGGCAACCCGGCTGATCCAACATTCAAGACGCCGCCACAGGGCGCTGCGACACAGGTTTGGGCCGCGACATCGCCGCAATTGGAAGGCGTAGGCGGAGTTTACTGCGAAGATTGCGATATTGCTCCGCTCGACAGCGGTATCGAGCCGTCCTTCGTCGGGGTCCGTAGCTACGCCATTGATCCCGAGCAAGCCGTCCGGTTGTGGCAACTGTCCGCCGAGCTCACCGGCATCAATGCGCCGGCAGCAAGCGCATGAGGAAATTATAGCATCGCCTTTATTGCCACCAGCTTGGCATTTGGCGCAATCTGCTGATGGCGGGACGCTATGAAGGGCGCTATGGGCGACGTCCCCGCGCCGATCGATATGGCGGTCGGGATTTGCGGGCTTTCGTTCGGCGACGCGACGACGTTGTTACAGACTACGTCCGCCAGGATTGCAGGCGAGGGCTGACTGGGTCTGCCCGTCATGGGTCAGCGCGATTACGGTTTCTTGGTTCTTCCCCTAGCCTCCCCTGTCCGGAACAAAGAGCGCGACCACGCAAAGCCGGGAAGACCAAATGACACTGTCCTCTACCGAGGTGGCAGCGTTCCACCATGCCGAAACACCTGCCGATTTCTTCGCCTGTTTCGACGTGATCCGACAACTGAGGCCCAAGTTGCTTTCCGCGGACGACTGGCATGCGCAAGCAGAGTCGATGCGCTCCGAGGGGTACCGGGTTCTCGTCTGCCGCGACGGCGGGCGGGATGCCGCCGTCGCCGGCTACCGGATCTCGACCAATCTCGTCCATGGCCGCTTCCTGTTCGTCAACGATCTGGTGACCCTGGGCAGCGTGCGCGGAAAGGGTCTGGGGCGACTTTTGCTGCGCGAACTCGAACGGATCGCTGAAGCGGAGGGATGCGAGCGTCTCGTCCTCGATACGGCGATAGCCAATCTGGCGGCGCGGCGTTTCTACACGCGCGAAGGGATGGAAGAGCGGATCGCCGGCTTCATCAAGCCGATCGGCACCCCGGCATGAGCCAAATCCTGCATCTCACTTGCAGCCCGCGCGGTGCCGAGTCCCACAGCACGGCATTGAGCACCGCCATCGTGCAACGCATCATCGCGGCCCGACCAGATGCGAGCCACATCCGGTGCGATTTGGGCGCGGCGCCCCCTGAAGGGATCGACGGGCCCTATGCTTCTGCGCTTGTCGCGGGGCAGGCAGAAACCGGCTTTTCTTCGCCCGCGCTGGATCGCTCCGCCGCGGCGATCGCCGAATTGGCGGCAGCAGACATGCTGGTGATCGGCACCCCGATGCACAACTTCACCGTGCCCGCCGCGCTAAAAGCCTGGATCGACCTTGTTGTCCGCCCCTTCCACACCTTCGTACCGGGCGCGAACGGCAAGGTCCCATTGCTCCCCGGCAGGCCAGTCTTTGTCGCCATCGCGTCAGGTGGACATTTTCATGGCGAGGGCGCAGCGCAGCCGGACTTTTTGACGCCCCATCTCTTGGCGGTGCTAGGCTGCATTGGCCTGCGCTCCGTGCACTTCCTGCCCCTGCAGCGCACCGCCAGAGCCACAGCGAACGATCTGGAGCAGCAGACCCATGTGCTTCTCAATCGGGTCGACGACATCCTGCGTCACATGGGAGCGTAGCGGCGTTGCGCGTGCTACGCTCCCGGGCTTTACTGCGCGGGCCCGAGGTCGTTCCTGATCACGGACAGCAGGCGCGCGGCATCGCCCTTCAGTGTCTCGGGCGCCGCGTTGGTGATGCCGATGACCAGCCCTTTCTCAGGCGCCTGCGAGGCATACCATTGCGACAGCGCCGTTGGCGCGAAGCCTTCCTCCCGCAAGCGCCCGGCAAGCCCCACATCATCCACTCCGCACGCGAGCGGCACATGAACGGCCAGCCCCGCCGCCCGGACACTGCCAGCGGCCTGCAGGGCATCGAGCACCGCCTCGCGGCGCTTGCGGTAGAGGAGCTTCATGCGCCGCAGATGGCGCAGATAATGTCCATCAGCGAGGAATTCGGCCAAGGCGGCCTGCGCGGCATAATTGGGCGGCGGGGCGAGATAGGTCGCCACTCGCATCAACGGCGCGATCAAAGTTTCCGGGGCAACGAGGAAACCGATGCCAAGCGACGGGCTGATCGTCTTGCTGAAGGTTCCGATATGGATCACGCGGCCATCGGGATCGCTGGCCGCGAGCGCCGGAGCGGCCCGACCGTCGAGGTGAAGTTCGCTGAGATAATCATCCTCGATGATCCAGGCATCGCTTTCCCTTGCCCAGGCAAGCATTGCCTGCCTTCGTTCCGGGGACAGGGTATGGCCGAGCGGTGCCTGCTGCCCCGGCGTCACGACCGCCAGCCCGGCGTCCTGGGCGATCGCGATGCCGAGACCCACATCGATGCCTTGGCCGTCCACGGCGACGGGAACAGGAGAAAAGCCAGCCAGCTTCAGGCCCTGGCGCGAGACGGGATAGCCTGGGTCCTCCACCCAGGCGCGCCGCCGCGCGGAAGGGAGAGCTTGGAGCACCAGCCCGAGAGCACCTCGGAAACTGGTGGTGATGAAGACCTGCCCCGGCGTGCATTGCAGCCCGCGCGCCAGCGCAAGATGGGCGGCGATCTGGTGGCGCAACGCGTCCATCCCGCGCGGATCGAGATAGCGCGTGCGCAGCGCCCCGGCATCGGCCGCCCGGCGGTGCAGACGCGCCCACAGCTTTGCCGGGAAGGCGTCGTGGGCCGGCACGCCCATCTGAAAGATGCCAGGCGGCCCGGCGCCGAAGAGATCGAGCGAGGAACGAAGGTCGGCAAACCGGTCCGCCGCGGCGGGAGATGCTCGCATCGGCGAATCCGCGACATGGGTGCCGGCCGCCCCCGACGAGGCGATCAGTCCTTCGTCCGTGAGGCGATAATAGGCCGCGCGTACTGTCCCGCGTGCCACGCCGAGCTGCGCGGAGAGATCCTGCCAGGATGGAAGCCGCGCACCGGGGGCGAGTGCCCCTTGCCGGATCGCGGTCCGGATGGCGGCGCAGATCTGATCGGTGAGCGGGAGCGGCAGGGTTCGATTGATCTCAAATCGGAAGTCCGCTGGCGGCGAAATATCCTTGGAAGATGTGTCCAGCGTCACGTCAGTCACTTCATTATGGGAGTCGCTGGTCCCTCATATGATCGGATCATGTCCCGCGTCATGCGGGTGGCAATGTCAGCTTGCGGATATCCCCACCTTTCGGCGGTAATGTCGCGCTGCCTTGGCGCGATTGCCGCACACCGTCATATCGCACCAGACCCGGTTCTGACGCCGGCTTCGATCGAGGAAGGCCCAGTCGCAATCGTCGGACGCGCACAGGCGCAGACGGCTGCGTGCGTCGGGGTCGAGGAACAGCTGGATTGCCGCATCGGCGACGTGGAGGAGGATGCCATCCAACGCGGCGCCAACGTCAGCCTGCTGACACGCGAGGCCGCTTCCCCCCCACGAAAGGCAGCGGCTGGCCTGCACACGCTGGAGCCAATCATTCCAGCAATGGACTTGCTCGTGGCTCAACGCGTCGGAGGCGATCGTCGCCTTGACCGTCGCGAAGATCAACTCGCGCAATCCCAGCGCCTGGGCGTGCACAGCCGCCGCCGCAGCCGGCGCTTGCTGAGCCGCGGCCAACAGGGTCGCGCGCTCGCCTTCTGTGAGAAAGCCGCTCTGCACGGACCACAGGGCCAGCGCCGGATAGTCGGCAATCCTCTCGAGACCCCCGCGAGGGCGCTCATCGAGGGTGTTCGCGAAATCCAGAGCCACCGCGCCACCGCTCAGCTCGAACTGGAAGCCTCCAGGCGTTTCCTGGCCGCCAAATCTGATTGCGCGTGTATCGATCACATTCTAACCTGTAAAAGCATTCGAGTCGGTTATAACACATTTGGTTGATCGCGAGCTAGGGAGATGATCGATGTCGGTAATTGAGCCCCTGATCCTGCGACGCTGGTCCTCCCGCATCAGGACCGAGGACCGCGAGGCCTATGTCAGCTACATCCGCGGCACTGGCGTCCAGGACTATCTCGGCACGCCAGGCAATCTCGGTTGCGAGATGCTGCTGCGCGATTGCGGCGACGGATCGACCGAGGTCTCGACGCTGAGCTGGTGGCAATCGATGGAGTCCATCCGGGCATTTGCCGGCGATAATGTTGAGCGTGCGCGTTACTATCCCGAGGATGACCGCTTCCTTCTCGAGAAGCCGGACCACGTCGAGCATCACCACATCGTGGTCGAAGCCCTGGGGCTTCGGCGCGAGCTGGAACAATCATGATTGCCTTCGAGAAGATGCACGCGAACGGCGACGATTTCATCGTCGTGGATTTGCGGCATCGCGACGTGCCCCTGCCACCGGAACTCATCCGGCGCTTGGGCGACCGGGAGCGCGGCATTGGTTTTCGCCAACTCGCCGCCATCTCCCGATGCGACGATGCCGCTGCCCGGCTTCTCTTCTGGAACGCCGATGGGACGCCGCTTGATGCCTGCGGCAGCGCGACGCGCGGTGTCGCGCTCAAGTTGATGGAGGAAAGCGGCGCTTACGCCGTCACAATCCGGACCGGCCGAGGCCTTCTGCACTGCTCCCATCGCGGTGGGACGCAGATTGCCGTCGATATGGGCTCTCCCCTCCTCCATTGGTCAGAAATCCCGTTAGCGACACCGATGGAAACGGAAATCCTACCGCTCCCCGGCGATCCTGCGGCATGCAGCATGGGCAATCCCCATTGCACCTTCTTCGTTGAGGATGCCGAGCAGGTGGATGTCGAGGCGCGGGGTCGAGCGATCGAGACCGATCCGCTGTTTCCCGAGAAGACGAATGTCCATTTCGTGCAGATCCTGGCGCGTGATCGTATCCGGCTGCGCATCTGGGAGCGCGGCGCGGGCATTTCCTCGGGCTCGGGGTCCTGCTCCTGCGCCGCTGTCGTTAACGGCATCCGCCGCGGGCTCCTCGCGGAAACCGTCGAGGTTCAGTGTGACGGCGGCGTTCTCGGCGTATCGTGGAACGGAACCGACGGCGTCCACCTGATCGGCCCGGTCGAGTCTGTGTTCCGGGGCGAATGGATCAGTTGACGCACGGACCCCGATAACACTGCCGGGCGGTTTGCAGCCGCCCAAACGCGCAATTCCAAACTGCAAATTGCTCTTGAACCGTCAGCTTGCGAGCACTGAAACTATGACCATACGACTTTATATCGTCCGTTCGGCCGCTCTTGCCGCGGCCGTCCTTCTTCTTGGACCCGGCCCGGCTTCGGCACAGGCCGAGGTAGATATTTTTGGTGCAGCGCTCTGCGAGCCGCCCTATTCCTCAGACATTGCGACACGGGTGTCTGATGCCGTGGAAAAGTTCACCAAGCCGGACATGTCGATGATGGGTGCGGCCGTCTATCACCTTCCCAAGCCAATCGAGAGAGATGGTTTCGTGACGCAGGACGTTGTTTTTGCCGGAACGTCCATTGGCGTTCTGGTCGAAGGCCACGCCGCTGCTCAACTTGCCGCCAAGTATAACCTCCAGCGTGAGCCGAGTGATCTGCTGGGCGCGTCGACGCTCGGATTTTCCCGTCGGCTGCCGAACAAACTTCAGATCAGGAAAGAACTGGGACTCATCTCGTTGATCACCCGTGAAGGCCCGGGACTTGGTGAGAAGACGCTTCTTGCCTGCGAACTGGATTCCTATGAGGACCTCGAGAGATTGGAGGCCCTGAAGCGGTATTTGTCGTCACGCAAAGCCGCGCCCGGCAAGAATGAGGACGGTCCGAACCCATGATGACGCGCCGGCCTGAGCGCGTGTGCGGCCACCGGTTTGGAGGTACCAAGCCGGGATCGCTGTCCCGGCGAGCCATCGTGCGGTTCGCGATGTGACGTCCGCGCGGTCCGAACCATCGACTGGTGGCCGGCCCTCGATCACCGAGCGTCTGCTGTTCGCCGTGCCGGTGGCCCTGGTCTACGGCATCCTTCTCTATTGCCTGATCTGGCTGCCACGCGAGCCCACGCTTCCCTTCATCGCCGGGCTCGTCTTTCTTCCGATGGCAATCGCCAGTGTCGTCACGATCCTGATCGACCCGCGCGGGGAGGGAAGCATCCGGCGGCACATCAGGATCGGATGGATCTGCATCACGGCTCTCATCCTGCTGACCATGGTCCTGTTCCGAGAAGCCGGGATCTGCGTCGCGATGGCTTCTCCCTTTTTCTACGGCGGTTCAGCCTTGGGATCGTGGCTGTCTTGCCTGTCGCTTCGCAAACTGCGTTCGCGCTCCGTGGTCTCCTGCATCGCCATTCTGCCGCTCGCGGGGTTCCCGGTCGATGCGATCGCCCCTGCCCCTCAGCACGAGGCAGAAGTGAGGACAGTCATGGATATCGACGCCCCGCCCGCAGAGGTCTGGAAGAACACGGTTAAAATTCCGCGAATAATGGCCGCAGAGCGCAAGTGGACCTTCAGCCATAACATCCTGGGCGTTCCGCAGCCTGTCGACGCGCGCCTTCAGGGACAAGGCGTCGGCGCCGTGCGCCATCTTCGCTGGACGCGGGGCGTGACCTTCGAGGAAATTGTGACAGACTGGCAGAAGAACAGATCGCTGGCTTGGCGCTTCAGCTTTGGCCCGCGATCAATCCCGGACAGCGTCGAAGGCCATATCGAGGTCGATAGCGCTTATCTGAAGCTGCTGGGCGGCGATTACCGCCTCGTCCCTCTTGCGAAAGGCAAGACTCGGCTTACGCTCACCACTCGCTACAGGATCGCGACACCGATCAATGCTTATTGCGACGTCTGGGGTCATGTCTTTCTTATCGATTTCCACCGCGCCGTTCTGACCGTGATCAAGCAGCGTTCAGAGGCAACGTCACCTGATCATAAGGGCGAGCTTTAGTCGCAGTCCGCGCAGGGCAATTAAGAAGTTCGAGCCTGATCGCGCGGAAGCTAGGAGAGACAGCCATGATGATCGCCGCGGCCCGCCCATATCTACGCCGCTTCGGCGAGCCGAAAACGTTCGCTGATCTTGGCCGGCATCATCGCCTCAGCCTCGGCTACCTCGGGGCGGTCGATGGATGGCCGCTTCCCTCCCGCGTCCGGGCACTGCTCGACTTCCTCGCGCTGCGAGGAGGTGTCCAGTAGCGGGAGGCTGCGGGATAGCCCGTCATTCCGCTATCCGCAGCCGCATCGATGCCAACAGTGCAACGCCTGTCAAAACGAGAAAGGCATAAGGAAGCGCCGCAACGCCCATGCCTTGCAACAGCAAGCCGCCAAGCAGACCGCCTGCCGCCACTGCCGCATTCCATATCGTCACGAACATGGCCTGAGCGATATCGGTCGCATCGCCTGCGACACGCGCCTCCGCCGTTTGGAACAACACCGGGGCACCGCCCAGAACAAAGCCCCAAACACCGACTGCCGCAAAAACGAACGGTGCCGACGTGCTTTTGAGACAGAGCAGCAGCGCGGCCACAGCCAAAACCGTCAAGCCTCCAAACAGCATCGCACGAAGATGCCGATCGACCAGCCCCCCGACGCTCCACAGCCCCAGCACGCCCGCAAGACCGAAGGTGAGAAGGATACGGTCAACATGTCCTCCCAGCCCCGCCGGCGTGAGATAGGAAGCGATGTAGGGATAGAGGCTGTTATGCGCGAGGATGACGATGAACATCATGAAGAAAATCGCGGTCAGCCCGGGCATGCGCAAAACCTGACATGCTGAAACCGATTGCTGCCGCATCTGCCATTGGGGCTCTGGCAGTGTCAGTACAATCGCCGGAATGAGAAGCAGAGCGAGCAGGCTCATCAGACAGAACGGGAGGCGCCAGTCGTGGGTCGTTCCCAGAAACGTCCCCGCAGGCACGCCGACGCAAAGCGCCAGCGGCGCACCGCTGGCCGCCAGGGCAATCGCCCGTCCGGAAAGCTGTGGCGGGGCCATTCGCACAGCATAGCCGACCAGCAGCGCCCAGACGATACCGGCGAACACACCGGCCAGAAAGCGGATGACGAGCGTTAGCCCATAGAATGGAGAAATGACTGTCATCATGTTCACCACCACGAAGCCGCTGACGGCGGTGAGAAGCAGATGCCGCCGCGGCAGCTGCTGGCTAAACGTCATCAGCGGAATGGCCGTGATCGATGAGCCCAGCGCATAGGCCGTGACAAGCTGGCCTGCCACCGCTTGAGATATCCCCAGACTTCGGCTGATACCGGGCAACAGTCCAGCCGGCAAAACCTCGGTCATAAGTGTCATGAAGCCGCAAAGGGCCAGCACAATCAACCCCCTGATCGGCAAACGCGTCTCGGCGAAGATAGGCATCGTGTCACGGATGATTGTCACAGGGCCAGATCTCTCTTGTCTAAAATTCAGGTTCCGAGGTGCAGCAGAAGGGCGCCGCACAGCACGGTGATGGCGCCCACCCCTTGGGGCAGGGTCAGCCGCTCCCCACGCAGGCCAAGGCCAAGCAGCGCGGTAACAGCCGCTGCAAATGTGCTCGATACGGTCACCACGGTGACCGCGCCTGTCGCCATTCCGACGGCAAAGCCCGCATGGCCGACAAGATTGCTCAGGCTCAGCGCGATCAGCACAGGCAGGGCCGATCTGGGCGGGAACAGAGGCTCTCGCTTGATCAGAAGGATCGGCGCGATGACCACCAGTCCCGAGCCGAAGAGCAGCCAGAGCATCGGAAGGAAGCCAAGCATGGGGATGGCGAAGTGGCCCTGAATCCAGAAGCTCAAGCCGAGGCATAGGGCCGTCACCGCTGCATAGCCGATGCCGTCACGTCGCGATGAGAGTTCGTCATCCGCCCTGGCGGCAGCCAGCGGTGCCCCGACAAGGCATGCTCCGATCCCAAGCAGACCGATGCTGCCGAACGAGGCGCCACTGGCCAGATCGAGACACGCAGTCACAGCGGCATAGCTTGTGATCAGGGGAGCGATCACGGAGGCCCGGCCGAGCGAGAAGGCTCGCAACAGCGCCAGCGATGCGACAAGGTTCAGCGCCATGGCAAGCAGAGCCGAAGCCCAGCCCCACCCTCCGGCGTGAAGCGCGGCGGCGCGGGCCGTCGGCATCGACATCAGGACAAGGCTGAGCAGGATCCAGCATATGGTTTGCTGGAAAAGAGCTGTCCTGCGCACGCCTGCCAGGCTGACGGCGCTACCCGCCAGAAAATCGGCGAGTCCCCAGCCCATCGCCGCGATAAGCCCCATCAGGAGAGGCATTGCGGTCACGCCGGTTTCGCGGGAACGGTGAAAGCGCTGGTTGCGACGAAGCACCGGCTGTCTGGGCTGGCGTGCATGCAAAGCTCCTCGGATAAAGTCTTGGAATGCTTATGTGAGGACGGGCTTCGCCGCTGGAAATCGGCATCAATGCCATGTATCGTCAAGATGATGCCAAAATGCACACCCCCGGCCAATCGCTCGCTTGCCGTCCTTGCCTATGATGGCCTGTGCATGTTCGAATTCAGCACGGCGCTCGAAGCCTTCGGCCCCTGGGATCCGGACATCGACGAGCCCCTCTACGATCTGGTCGTTGCGGCCGTCGATGAGGGGCCTTTGCGCGCTTATGGCGGTATGCGCATCACGGTCGATGGTGGGCTGGAATGCCTCGATGAGGCCGGGACCATCGTGATACCCGGTTGGCGTGACATCGCCGCCGCCGTGCCCACATCCCTGATCGACGCCCTGCGGCGCGCCTCCGCGCGTGGTTGCCGCCTCGTCTCGATCTGCACGGGAAGCTTCGTGCTGGCGGCTGCCGGCCTGCTCTCCGGACGGCAGGCGACGACACATTGGCGGCACACCGAAAGCCTGTCTGCCGCCTTTCCCGATATTCGCGTGGCGCCGGGGGTTCTGTATGTCGATGAAGGGCATATCCTGACCTCGGCGGGGTCCGCGGCAGGGCTCGACCTGTGTCTGCATCTGATCAGACGGGATTATGGACCGGATGCGGCCAATCGGGCGGCGCGACGGCTGGTTATTCCACCTCATCGCCAGGGTGATCAGGCACAATTCGTCAGGCAGCCTATACCTGTCCGGGAAAAGGCGACATTATCCCCCCTGCTGGATCGGCTGAGAGGGCAGCTGCAGTGCGATATCAACATCGACAAGCTGGCTAAGGAGGCGCATATGAGCCGCCGTACCTTCCTGCGGCGCTTTCGGGATGCAACCGGCACCACCCCGGGTGAGTGGCTGCTGAATCTGCGGCTGGAGAGGGCACGCTCATTGCTCGAAACCACAGAGCTGCCGATGGATGCCATCGCGCAAAGCAGCGGTTTTGGCTCCGCGGAAACGATGCGCCACCATTTCCGAAAGCGGCTGGCAACCAATCCGACCACTTATCGCAGCCAGTTCGGACGTGGCCCGGCTGAATGATTTTGCGGTTGGATCGCCTGGAATGGATTAAATAGCTCCGGCTTTGCCCGCGGGTTGGAACGAGGCAACCATCCAAAGCAGAAACTTATCCTCTACGCTCCTGCCCCTTGCTCCGGCCGTCTTGCTGGATTCATGCAGATGACGGGATAATCTGATTGACTAAAGATACGATTGGCGAAGATATATTTCCGATGGCTACTAAAAAGACTCCCGGCGTGCGCCGCCACCGCGATCTCGAAGTTACCGGCCGTGCCCGGAGCGCAGAACAAACCATGAGCCCTGTGCTTCGGGTTCTGCGTGAGCGAATGCCCGCAGACACTGACCTTGAAACGAGCCGGCTCGGATTGCTGATGCTGTGGCTTGCCGATGATATCATCCGCTCGGTGAATGAAGAACTCGAAGAGTTCGAAATTTCCGAAAAGAAACTGGATGTTCTGCTGATTTTTGCCGCCCAGGCCGGCCTCTCGGCGGACTCGGCCACCGAACCGTCGCAAGCCATGCTCCAGACCCCGACCGGCATCGCCGACTATTTCGGGATCACCCGCGCAACCGCGACCAGCCTTCTCGATTGGCTTGAAAAGCGCGGTCTCGTGGAGCGCAAGAGGCATCCGACCGATCGTCGCAGCACGCCCATCGAAATCACGGAAGCAGGCACCGATCTGGTGGATCGCGCAATCCCCAGCTTCTGGCATGCCTGCCACAATCTCTCGTCCCATCTTTCGGCAAGGGACCAAAGCGATCTGAGCAGGATTCTCGGCAAAGTATGGCTCAATCTCAAAGATCGGCAGGAAGGGTGAACGGCATTCCCCGTTCACCCTCCACCACCGTCACATCAGAAGGTTGCCGTCATGCGGGCACCAAAGGTGCGCTGCGGTGCGGGATAGGCGATGTCGCTGAACAGGCTTGTCATATTGCGCGGCTCGAATGAGCTGTTGTAGCGCTCATTCAGAAGATTCTTGGACCAGAGCTGCAAGGACATCGCCGGATTGATCTTATACGTCACAGTGGCGTTCACCAGGGAGATGTTTTTCTCTTCATTCAAATTGTCGATCCACCAATATTGCTTTCCTGAAAGCGCATAGTCGATACGCGCGGTGATATCGCCCGAACCCAGGGTCCAGCGATATTGCGCATAGGCATTGACTGACCAATGGGCAAAGTTGGGCAAATGTTTGCCCAGCGCGGTCTGCGCCCCGGCCGCGATGGAGCTGGGAAAACCGGCAGCGACAGCATCGAATTGAGTGATTTTGGAATCCATCAATCCGCCCGCCACGCCGAGATGCAGGGCTGAGGACAGACGCAGATCGCTATCGGCTTCGATCCCCTTTATCCACGCCCGGGGAATGGTGTAAAGCGTCTGAGCGCCCAGCGAACCGTCGAATTCATACTCCTGAACGTTGTGATAATCTTCGTAAAAAGCAGCAGCACTGAAGCGCAGCTTGCGATCGAGGAAGCTGCCTTTGAAGCCTGCCTCATAATTCCAGAGCTGCTCGGCCTGATAGGTGCGACCATAGCTGGTCGAAGCCGGATTGAAACCACCGCTGCGAAAACCCTTCGAGACCGTGGCGTAAAGCAGGTGTTCCGCCGTGGGCTTCCAGGCGATTGAAAATTTGGGCTGAAGGGAATCGAAGGTCACATTGCGATGCTTGGGATCATTGCCGATGATCGCGGCCGGTCGATCGTCCGTCTGATGGCGATGTTCAACGTCATAACGCAGACCTGCGGTCAATTCGATGACCTTTGTCAGATCATAATTGGCATTGCCGAAGATCGCCTCGGCATCATTGTGCTGAGTGTTCTGGTTGAACGCGATCTGGACCGCTCCGGGATCTTCGGTGGAGGACAATCCATCATAAAGATGGGCAAGCGTGCGCGTGCCATTGCGGAATTGGGCGAGATTCTGTTGGAAAAGATTGAAATTTCCCGGTGCAATAAACACGGGAAAGTGATCCTGCGCGTTGGTCTTGAGGCCGAACGCCCCCACCACCCAGCGGAAAGGCTGGCCACTGCGCGAAGTGAGACGAATTTCCTGGCTAAAAATGTCCGATCTGTTGGTCGAATAGAAACTCCAGATGGGGTAAGGGCCCCAGGCAAGATCAGCAGCATTCTGAGTGCCGATGCCCGTACCAGGTTGACCGAGATTGTCCCGGATGCCGCTGTAGCCTGAAACACTTTGCAAGGTTGCAAATCCGAAATCATTGGCAAGTTTGAGCGACACAACGTTCAGCGTGCGATGATCAACCGCCAGTGTGTTCGACTGTGACTGGGCATCATTATCATTCTGCTCGAAATCATTGTAATGGGCGACCCAGTAATTCGCTCCAGCCTTAAGCAGGCTGTATGTGTAGCGCAAATCTGCCGAGAAGCTGCCACCCGGCTTCCACAACAAGCCAGCCTTGATCTCGCGCTGGTTGGCGAAATCAGTGTTTCTGTTGAGAAAAACATCACGGTTGGTGCCATCGAAATCGCTGAATGAGGCAGCCACGCGATAGAACAGCTTATCCATGACAATGGGACCGGACGCGACAGCCTGCGCTTCGATCAGGCCGGCGTTTCCAGCGCCAATCATAAATTTGTACTGCGGCTTGTCTGTCGGATCCTTGGTGGTGATGATCATCGCGCCGCCAATGGCATCTCGACCGTAAAGCGCCCCCTGCGGCCCTTTGAGCACCTCGATCTGCTTAAGATCGAAAAGCCCCTGCGAAAATTCCAGACCGCTGTTGGACTGCACGCCATCGACGATCACTGCCACGGAAGGATCACCATTCCGGTTGGCAATCACACCGCGGATGTTGAAGAATTCCGAACCAGGGCTCAAGGACTCCACAAAGGAGACATTGGGGATCTGGCTCGCCACATCGGAGAGGCCAGTGACATTTGTCTGCGCCAGCGTGGCTTCGGAGATCGCGGTGATCGCATCGGGAATGCGCTGCACCTGTTCGGCACGTTGGCGGGCCGTCACGACGATATCGGCGGCGTCCGGATGCGCCGAGTCGCGCCCGGCATCGTGTGGCTGAATCGCTGTTTGTGCCATGACGGCCTGGGCCGAAACACCGCTCAAGACGCTGGCGCACACCAACAGAAGTGCTTTCAATCTTTTCATTTTTCTCTCCCCCGAAGCGCGATCCGGCCCGCGATTTCACGTGGCCGGAGGTTTCAAAAACGATTCATGCTTCGTAATTCCGATATTACGAGAGCCATATAACCTGTCAATCAAATCACAATTCAGCCTGACACCCTCTTCCTGCGCCCATCCTGTTCAGCCCGCCCCCTTTCAGGCCACGCTACTGCTCACCGGCACAGGCACGACCTTTATTCGCTTGACTGATTATACGCCTGTCGTACATTATGCCCCACAAGCAAAATGAGAGGCTTCAGACATGGCTGTCCACGTATTGGAAATTCACCATATCGGCTTGGGCATGACGAACGCTCAGGCCGACCAGGCCCGTGACTACTACCGCGATGTGCTCGATCTGACTCAAGATGCGGGCCGGTGGCATATCCCCGGCATTCACGGCTATTTCCTCGATGTCCCCAGCGACAATCAGATCCACCTGCTGGGCAGCGACGGCCCCTCACCCTACAGCAAGGGACCGGGCAAGGATCCAGTTGAAAACCACGTCGCACTGGCTGTCGCGGACATCATCGAGGCGGAAGAGGAACTCAAGCGACTGGGCGTCGATTATTTCACGCTAGACAACGTGGCCTCTCCGAATCTCAAGCAATTGTTCCTGCGCGATCCCGCCAACAATCTGATCGAATTGCACCAGCTCGGCCTGTGCCGCTGCCGCAAGTCGCAACGCCAGGCACCCGCTGAAGCGACCGCCTGACACACGATCGACGGCGCTAATCAGCGCTGATCACAAACAGGAGAGAATTATGTCTGAATTGCGTATGGATGCGCCGGAATTGGTCGTGCCCGGAAAAAAGGGGCCGTACACCGGGCAGGAATATCTCGACAGTCTGGATGATGGCCGCGAGGTCTGGATCTATGGCGAACGGGTAAAGAACGTGGCGACCCACCCTGCCTTCCGCAATGCCGCGCGCATGACCGCCAGGATCTACGACGCGCTTCACGATCCGGCGAAGCGCGATCTGATGACGATCCCGATGGACAACGGTTCTGGCATTCGGACTCACCGCTTTTTCCAGGCGCCGAAATCTGTCGAGGAGCAGGTCGCAACCCGTGACGCCATCGCGGAATGGGCGCGCATGACCTATGGCTGGATGGGGCGCACCCCGGATTACAAGGCTGCCTGGGTCGGTACGCTGGCCTGCAACAGCGGACTTTACGGAGAATATCAGGCCAATGCTGATCGCTGGTACGATTATGCCCGTGAACGCGTGCCCTTCATCAACCATGCGATCGTGCATCCTCCGGTCGACCGAAATATCCCCAACGAGGACTCGGATGTCTTCGTCCGCGTGGAGAAGGAAACCGATGCAGGGCTGGTGATCAGCGGCGCCAAGGTCGTCGCAACCGGGGCCGCCCTCACTCACTATACCTTCGTGGCCCATTACGGCGTCGTGCACAATCTCAAGAAGTTCTCGCCGATCTTCATGGTTCCGACCAATGCGCCGGGGGTCAAGATCATCTGCCGCGGCTCCTATGAGTATATGTCAGGCGCCGTGGGCAGCCCCTTCGATCACCCGCTTTCGAGCCGCATGGATGAGAATGATTCCATTCTGATCTTCGACAATGTGCTGATCCCCTGGGAGGACGTGCTGATGTACGGGGTCGAGCAATCGAACCAGTTCATCAAGCAATCGGGCTTCCTCGGCCGCACGCTGCTGCATGGCTGCACGCGGCTGGCGGTGAAGCTAGACTTTATCTGCGGCCTGTTCCTCAAGGCAGTCGAGATCACAGGCACCAAGGACTTCAGGGGCGTGCAGGCCGCCGTGGGCGAAGCACTGGGTCTGCGCCACGCCATGTGGGGCCTTTCCGATGCGATGGCCAATTGCCCTGATCCCTGGGTGAACGGCTATGTTCTGCCCAATGTCGAGGCGGCCCTGGCCTATCGCACCCTGGCGGCGGATTCCTACTCGCGCATCAAGAGCCTCATCGGCAAGATCGTGGCGAGCGGGCTGGTCTATCTGCCCTCCACCGCCGCCGATTTCTCCAATCCGGAGCTGCGCCCCTATCTCGACAAATATGTGCGCGGATCGAACGGCATCGACTCGGTCGAGCGGGTCAAGACACTCAAGCTGCTGTGGGATGCAGTCGGCAGCGAATTCGCCACGCGGCACGAACTTTATGAGCTGAACTATTCGGGCAGCTATGAGCAGCAAAAGGTCGATCCACTCCTCGTCGCCAATGCGACCGGGCGGGCCGACAAGCTGAAGGCTTTCGCCGATCAATGCATGGCCGAATATGATCTGAGCGGATGGACCGCGAAAGATCTCATCAACCCGGGCGATTTCAATGTCTTCGCCCGTTGCTGAGAACAGCTCTCCATCCGTGGAAGGTGGCGCCGGCCTGTCCGGCGCCACCCAGACGCTGGACAAGGCCCTGTTCCGGCAGGCGCTGGGGCGCTTCGCCACCGGCGTCACCGTGATCACCACCATGGTGGGCGAAGATGTCCATGGCATGACGGCCAGCGCCTTCATGTCCGGCTCACTCGAACCGCCGCTGGTGGTGATCTCGATCGCCAGAAAGGCGCGCATCCATGCTCTGATCGAGGCGTCAGCTGTGTTCGGGGTGAGCATCCTTCATGCTGGGCAGGAACTGCATGGCCGCCATTTCGGCGGGCAGGCATCTGCGGAGTGCATCCCGGGCTTCACAGCGCATGAGGGTATCCCGATGCTCGATGATGCGCTGGCCAGCATCGCGGCGACCGTCGAGCATGCCTATGCCTGCGGCGACCACACACTTTTTCTAGGGCGCGTGCGCCATCTTCGGGTCACGGATGGCGAGCCTCTGCTCCACTTCACCGGCAATTTTCGCAAGATAGGCTGAGGCAAGGCAATGCGCATCTTTCGCGAGCTTTCCGATTTCGACGCGGATCTGGCCGGAGCCGCCGTTGCGCTCGGTAATTTCGACGGCGTTCATCTGGGGCACCGGCATATTTTCCGCGTGGCTCAGGAAACCGGTCTGGCGGTGGGGGCCGTGACATTCGCCCCCCACCCGCGCCGGTTCTTTGACCCTGATGGTGACCCGTTCGAAATCGGCTCGTCGGACGACAAGCTGGAACAGCTTGCCGCCATCGGATGCCATTTCGCTGTGGTGATCGATTTCGGGCGCGCAATCGCAGAGATGTCCGCAGGCCTCTTCATGCGTGACATTCTGTCCCGCGCCTTGCGTGTGCGCCATGTCGTGGTTGGGCGCGGGTTTGTCTTCGGTGCCGAGCGCGGCGGTGATGTCGATCTGCTTCGGCGCGAAGGCCCATCGCTGGGTTTCACCACCGACGCTATCACGCGGACGATGATCGGATCCCAGATCTGTTCATCGAGCATGATACGCAGCCATATTGGCGCCGGACGGATCGAGGAGGCCAATATGGCCCTGGGCCGGCCATGGCGTATCGAGGCGCGGTTGGGCGATGGATCGTCCCACAGCCTGTTTCGTGACGTCACAATTCGCGAAGGGCAATTGCTGCCTCCGGACGGCCAGTTCGTGGTCGATGTCGAGCGCCCCGACCGCTCTGTGACGAAGACCATCGCGATCCTTGCCACCGAAACCACTGGCCGGATGCTGGTCCTCAAGGAGCCGGCCGGCATGGCCTCCGGCTCGCGGATCTGGCTCCGTTTCCTTTGTGCGTATGCAGCCGCCGATCCTCTCGCCCGGCTCCACGCCGCACATATGCCGCAGATGCCCACCCGGCATCCTGTCAACATCACTGGAGAGAGCCTGTGAACTTTGATCTCGCAGCCATGGGTGCCAAGCCAAGATACAATCTGCTGACGGCGCTCGTCGTCCCCCGCCCCATCGCCTGGGTCACGTCACGCAATGCCTCGGGGCAGCTCAATGTCGCGCCTTTCTCCTTCTTCAACCTGATGTCGGGCAATCCGCCTGTCTTGTGTCTTGGCGTTGGCGCGCGCGATGGCATTCCCAAGGATACGGCGCGCAACATTCTTGAAACAAGCGACTTCGTGGTCAATCTGGTCAGCGAAGCATGCCTGCCCGCCATGAACGCCACCGCGATCGATTTTCCTCCGCAGGTCGACGAAGCGCAGGAAGCCGGTCTTGCGCTTGAGGATTGCATCCACATCGATGTGCCCCGTCTGGCGATCAGCCCTGTCGCGCTGGAATGCCGGTTGATGCAAGCCGTTCCCTTCGGTGTCGGACGCAACATCCTGATCGCGGACATCCTGAGTGCGCATGTCCGCAATGACGCTGTGCTCAACGCAGAACGCGGGCACATCGACGCTTTCGCTCTGGAAATGGTGGGGCGCATGCATGGCGGCGGATGGTACGCGCGCGCGCGTGACGGTTTCCGCCTGCCTCGGCTGAAGGAAGAGGACTGGCGATCGCAAGCATCCGTGCAATCGCCGGAACAGGGCACGCTGCCGGACTGATCGCCACCTTTTTGCACCTCTCACAATCTCAGGACAATCCCATGAACACGGCCTTTCAGAGCCCTCAAGATTCGCAGCTCGATGCCGATGTCCCGGCCTTTCCGGTGTTCGATCCCGCCAATGGCGAGGTCATCGGTTACGCCCCCGATCAGGATGCATCCGATGCGCTTGCCGCGCTCGACAGGGCCGAAATCGCCTATGCCCTGTGGCGAAGCGTGACGCCCACCGAGCGCGCCCGGCGCCTGCGGCTTTGGGCTCATAAGCTGCGTGAGCGGGAGGACGAGCTTGCCGCCCTGATTTCGCAGGAACAGGGCAAGCCGATCGCGGAAAGCCGGGCCGAAGTCGCCCAGGGCATCGGCCATGCCGAATGGTTCGCGGAAGAAGCCCGGCGAACCTATGGCGAGATCATTCCCGAGCAGGTCGAGGGACGGCGCATGATGGTGGTGCGCGAGCCGGTCGGCATCGTCGCGGCTGTTACGCCATGGAATTTCCCGATGGCCATGCCCATGCGCAAGGTGGCGCCCGCACTCGCCGCGGGCTGCGCGATCGTGCTGAAACCGGCCGCTGAAACGCCGCTCACCGCGCTTGCTCTGGCAAGAATGGCTGTGGAATCAGGTCTGCCCGAAGGATTGTTCACCGTGGTAACGGCACCCAAGGAACGGGCTGCGGAGGTCGTCGGCACATGGCTGGATGACAGTCGGGTCAGAAAGCTGACCTTCACGGGATCGACGCAAGTGGGCAGGCTGCTGGCCGCTCAGGCCGCGCCCGATCTCAAGCGCCTGTCGATGGAACTGGGCGGGAATGCCGCCTTCATCGTCTTCGCGGATGCGGATATCGACCGTGCCGTCGCCTGCCTGATCGCAGCGAAATTCCGCAATGCCGGGCAGACCTGCATTTCGCCCAATCGCGTTCTGGTCGATGAACTGATCCATGACCGCTTCGCAGCCGCGCTGTGCCGGGCCGTCGAGGCCCTGAAAGTCGGCCCGGCGAGCGATCCCGCAAGTACTGTCGGCCCCCTGATCAGCGAAGCCGCGGTGGAGAAGGTGGCGCGCCATATCGCTGATGCGCAGGCGCATGGGGCCAAAGTGATGCTCGGGGGCCGGGCCGACGGGTTGTTCTATCAACCGACCGTCCTCACCGGGGCAACACCGGCCATGGCGCTGGCTCAGGAAGAGACATTCGGGCCAGTCGCCGCCCTGTTCCGCTTCTCGGGCGAGGCTGACGGCATCGCGCAGGCCAATGCCACGCCCTTTGGCCTGGCTGCCTATTTCTTCACCACCGATATCGAACGCATCTGGCGGGTGAGCGCCGCGCTAGAGGCCGGCATGATCGGCATCAATGAGGCGGTGATTTCCACGGAAGTCGCGCCCTTCGGCGGCATCAAACAGTCCGGATACGGCCGCGAAGGGTCGCGTCACGGCCTCGATGACTATCAGCACCTCAAATATCTTTGCCAAGGGCAATCGCTTTCGGAGATCCCCGCATGACCCTCAATTCCTCCACCGTTCTGGACGCTGCCCGGCGCCTTCATGAAGCCGAAACCACGGGTTTGCAGATCCGGCACTTCTCTAGCGAATTTCCACAGATGGATATCGCCGATGCCTATGCCATCCAGTCGGCCTGGATCGATCTCAAGGTCGCGGAGGGGCGGCGGATCAAGGGGCACAAGATCGGGCTGACATCGAAGGCGATGCAATATTCCTCGCAGATCGACGAACCGGATTATGGCGTGCTGCTGGACGATATGTTCTTCGCCGAGGGCAGCAATATTCCCACCAACCGCTTTATCGCACCGCGCCTTGAGGTCGAGCTGGCCTTTGTTCTGAAGGAGCCCCTGTCAGGCCCCGATTGCACGATCTTCGACGTTCTGCGTGCGACAGACTATGTTGTTCCCGCCCTCGAAATCATCGATGCGCGGATCGAACAGAAAGACCGGGACAGCGGGATCATGCGCAAGGTCTTCGACACCATATCGGATAATGCCGCCAATGCCGGCGTCATTCTTGGCGGGCGCCCCGTGCGCCCGGATGCAGTCGATCTGCGATGGGTGTCCGCCCTTTGCTATCGCAACGGCGTGATCGAGGAATCTGGCGTGGCGGCAGCGGTCCTCAATCACCCGGCGACCGGCGTGGCATGGCTGGCGAACAAGCTGGCTGCTTATAATGTGCCTCTGGAAGCCGGCCATGTCGTGCTTGCCGGTTCCTTCACGCGCCCGGTCTTCGCCCAGGCGGGGGATACGTTCCATGTCGATTACGGCCCGCTGGGCGCTATTTCCTGCAGGTTCCAGTGATGTCCGGGGGCTCATCCAATCGCTTCAAGGCGGCTCTTGGTGACAGGCAGCGACAGATCGGGCTCTGGCTGGGGCTGGCGGTTCCCTATGTGGCGGAGCTTTGCGGCAATGCCGGTTTCGACTGGGTTCTGGTCGATGGCGAACACGGCCCCAACACTCTGCGGACGGTGCTGACGCAATTGCAGGCACTTCAGGCCGGTCCCGCCGAACCGGTGGTGCGTGCGCTCAGCGATGATCCCAACCTTATCAAACAGCTGCTCGATATTGGCGCGCACAACCTCCTGGTGCCCATGATCGAGACCGGAGCGCAAGCCTATCGCCTTGTTGCCGCGACCCGCTATCCGCCTTTGGGCACGCGGGGCGTGGGCAGCGCGCTGGCGCGGGCCTCCGATTGGGGGCGCTGCAAAGACTATCTGGCCACAGCGCACAATGACCTGTGCGTGATCGTTCAGATCGAAACCCCGCTTGGTGTGAAGAATGCCCGCCAGATCATCGAAACCGAAGGGATTGATGGTGTTTTCATCGGGCTTTCCGATCTGGCTGCGACCATGGGCTTACCGGGACAACCCGGCCACCCCGAGGTGCTCGGCGCCTTCCGTGAGGTTGCCGCTCTGGCGCAGGAACTGGGCAAACCTTTTGGCACGTTGGCCAGTTCATCCTCCCTGGCCAGCGAGGCGCTGCAGTCAGGTTGCACATTTCTGGCGGTCGGGTCGGACGTCGGCCTACTGGTTCAGGCAGCGGGCGAACTGCTCGGAAAATACCGCAGAGACGCGGCTGATCGGCCTGCTGCCGATGTCTATTAGGATTCGCCGGCCGCAGACACCGATCTCAGGAACGAGCCATTGAAAACTTGTCATGTGTGGAGGCGAGATGCTCGGCCAGGGCCCGGACCGCAGGGGTCATTCCGCTCTGGTCAAGCGTACAGATCGAAAACCGGCGGGTGGCCCAGTCATCGGCAAGGCGGACCGCTACAATCTTCATAAAGCCTCGGCAATTGCGTGCTGTCGTGGCCGGTACTATGCCGAAACCAACGCCCTCGGCCGCCATGCGGCAGATGCCCTCGAAGGTTCGTGTCCTGATGCGGGTCTTAAGGCGTGCTCCGGCGATCAGGGCTCGCCCATCGAGATTGTCCTGCAAGGCGCCCTCAGCCAGACCGATAAAATCCTCATGGACGATATCGGCAAACAGAACCGTCTTCCGAGCAGCCAATGGATGGCCGGAAGGGACCACAACCACCAGCTGATCGATTGCAAAAGGCCGCAACAGCAGACCTTCCGTGCTGACCGTATCGGAAATGATGCCGATCTGCGTCAACCCAGCCGTGAGTGCCCTGACGATCTGCGCGCTTTGCCGCTCTTGCAGATCGATATCGGTGTGAGGGTTGGCCGCCATCCAGGGCGCGAGCCGCCCGGGCAGGAATTCGGTGATCGCCGCAGTGGGCGCCATCAGGCGGATGATGGTCCTCAGCCCCTCGGCATGCTGATCGAGTTCACCGCGCATCTGGACCATCTGGCGCTGCACCAGTGCGGCATGGTGTGCCAGCGCCTCACCGGCATGGGTGGGCGCAACACCGCGCCTGCCACGCTCCAGAAGCCTGACCCCGCTCGCGGCTTCCATGGCGCGTAGCCGTTCGCTGGCAGCGGGCAAGGACAGGCCGATGGCCGTCGCGCCATGGGTGATGCTGCCCGCCTCCACCACGGCCAGAAACAGTCGAAGATCGGTGAAATCGAACCTCATGCCCCAACCTATACCCATGCCCTGCCTTCGGTCCAGCCGAAGTCTGGATACGGAACATGCGCATTGTGGCCGATCATATGGCTGATAGGCAAGCGACCGAACATGAAGGAGAAACCGGAGATATGTCTGGAAATTCCATGGCCCAGACGCTGCAACGAAACAGTCTTGTGCTTCCTTTCATCGTAGCGGCGACCTATTTCATGGAAAGCCTGGACACGACGATCATCGCCACGGCGCTGCCGCAAATGGCACGATCATTCCGCGCCGGCCCCAACGACGTCAGCCTGGGCATGACGGCCTATATGCTCACGCTGGCCACCCTCATCCCGATCAGCGGCTGGATCGCGGATCGATATGGCACGCGAAAGGTGTTCGGCAGCGCCGTCGCGCTGTTTACGATTGCGTCGGTTCTCTGCGGATCAGCCGACAGTGTGGCAGGCTTTACGGCGGCACGCGTAATGCAAGGGCTGGGCGGCGCCATGATGGTGCCGGTGGGGCGCATGATCGTGGCACGCAATACGGATCAAAGCCATATGCTGCGGGCGATCTCCACGATCACCTGGCCCGCAATCATCGCGCCGGTTATCGGACCTACCGTGGGGGGTTTCATCACGACCTATGCATCATGGCGCTGGGTGTTTTTCCTCAATGTACCCTTTGCCGTGGCGGCTTTTGCAGCCATCGCCGTCTTTGTGCCCGATCACGTCGGTACGCGGATCAGAAAGCTCGACCTGCAAGGCTTCGTCTTGAGCAGCAGCGCCCTTATCTTGCTGCTGTACGGGATGGAACTGGCAAGCCGTCAGGATGCAAGCCTTGTCTTTGCCGGCGCGATCATCGGGGCGGGCCTTGTCGTCGGCCTGCTTGCCATTACCTATCTCCATAGGGCCGCTCAGCCTATCCTCGATCTGGCGGTGTTTCGCGTGCGGACCTATGCTATCTCTGTCCTGTGGGGCGGCTTCGCCAGAGCCGGGATCGAGGCCGTCCCTTATCTGTCTCCCTTGCTGTTTCAGATCGGCTTTGGCCTCTCGGCCTTTCATTCAGGCTTGCTGCTTGTGGTGAGCGCGGTTGGCAATCTGGGCATGAAGGCCCTTGTTACCCCCATCGTGAGGCGGTTTGGCTTCCGCCGGGTCACGATCGCCAATGGCACGATCCTCTCTTTCACCATTCTGGCATTTGCCGGGCTGGAGCCCTTCACGGGCAAACCCGTGCTGTTTCTCGTGCTTTTTTCTTACGGCGTGTCTCGGTCACTGCAGCTCTCGACACTGACCACGCTGAGCTACGCAGACATCCCCGAAGATCTGAAAAGTGCCGCCAGCACAGTGTGGAGCACAATGCAGCAAATGACGACCGGTTTGGGCATCGCCTTTGGCGCCGTCTGCCTGCGCCTTGGAGCGTTCATGCCCGCAGGCGGGGCATTAGCCGGTGGCCATCATAATGAAATCGTCGCCTTTCAAATGGCTTTTGTCGCCACCGCCACTCTCACGCTTATGCCCACTATCGCCTATTGGCGACTTCCGCATGATGCAGGGGCTAGCTTCGTTATGCGATGAAATAACCGTTGTCTCAACGTAACGGAGGCTGCCGCGCGTGCCAGCCGGTCGCCTGCTGATAGGCGTGATCCACTCGGCGGCGTGACGACAGGAGCGTTTGTCTGCAAACGCAATACGCATCGATTTGGTGATCCGTCGCCGCGCTCGGGGATCGGCAAAGATAGCGTCGCCAACGCCGCGCCACTGACGGACAGCGGCACATAACACGATGCCGAAGCCAGCCGCGACGAGCCATAAAGGGTGACGGATCAGAAAGCCCCACACCTCCTCCTTGATCGCGATGCGAACCTCGACAGCGACCAGGTGATAGCTTGCATCAACAGTTCTGCACCAAATTTCGATGATAGGTCAGTTCCCGGCTGGACGTAAAAACCGGATGCTGATCATGTCCCGAGATGACCATTGCCATGCAGCGGCAATGGTTATCTTAAGAACCTCGAAGGATGATCGCTCCAACCGCGATCGTCAGTGCCGCGACAAGCCGGGCACGGTCGATGCGCTCCTTCAGGGCGAAGGCTGCTATCAGCGTGCCGAATATAATCGCGGTTTCGCGCAAGGCGGCGACCACGGCCACTGACGTTGCCGTCATGGCCCATAGTGCCAGACCGTATGAGGCAACCGTGCCCGCTCCACCGATGACAGCCAGACGCCAGTTTCGGCCCACATAAGATCCGAACTCCCCACTCCGGCGAGCCAAAGTCCAGGCCACGAGCGGCGCACCGGTCAGGAGGAATATCCAGAGTGTGTAGCTTGCTGCACTACCCGACCGGCGAACCCCAACCCCATCGACCAGAGTGTAGCTTGCGATGACGCAGGCATTGAGGAGAGCAAGCCTTGTTCCCGCCGCCGGAGCCAGCCCCCGGTTGCTTGTCATGGCAAGGACTCCGGCACAGATCACGATCACCCCGCACCATGCCCACACCGTCAGGCGATCGCCGAGGAGCATCGTGCTTGCAAGAGCCACCAGAAGGGGCGCCGCACCACGCATGAGCGGATAAGTTCGACTCATATCGGCGATCTTGTAAGTCCGCCCGACCAGAACATAGTAACAGACAGAAAGGATGGCCGAAGCCGCGATAAGCGGCCAGCTTGGCCGATGCGGGGGCGGCAGGAAGGGGAGCGTCGCTGCGGCGATGAGGGCCGCCGCACCGGTAACGGTGATCGCCATCATGGAGCTGTCGTCGCCCCCCTTCACAATCGCGTTCCACGCTGCATGAAGGGCTGCTGCCAGCAATATGATCAGGAAAACACTCAGGTTCATGGACTATCCAGACGTCGGCGAGACAATGGCGGAAGAGAAAGCAAGATCCCGCTGGCGGGTTCGGGTAATCGGATTTTATTGAGTTTGACCGACCGTTCGCTTCGAGGTTTCACAACGAAAGGCGATGAAGCTCGACATCGCGAAGAAGAGCGCCGCGAGCCCTGCATAAACGGTCAATGTCTCGAAGCCTCGTTTGAGAGCAAGTTGGCGACCAAGCTGCTGCGCGACCGTGATCTTGTCATTGCCGATGCCATCGGTGAGCAAGCGCTCCGCCGTCGCGCTGGCATGGGCGGCGTCAAGACCTCCGCTATCATGCGCAAGAGACGAGCGCACTCCGATCAACAGGATGAGCCCCATCAAAGCAATGTTGACCGACAGCGCCACGTATCTGATGGTCGTCTCGATCCCGGATGCCATGCCCGCTCGGTCGGCTTCCACCGCATAGGTAGCCGCGTTGGAGGAAGGTGTATTGGCAAGGCCGAGACCCATCCCTGTGAGGATGCAGCCTGGAATCAAGGATATCCAGCCGGGCGCGGCCAGCACCAACCCCAGGGTGATCGCCCAACATCCCAGAGCGATCAGCATGAGGCCGCAAGGTATGACGTTACGCGGCGAATAGCGCAGCGCAAGCTGCTCCCCTAGTGGCGGCAGCAGCAAGGCCGGTAAAGTGTAGGCCAATAATATCAAGCCGGTCGTTGCCCGATCATAGCCGATCCCGTTCTCGAAATAGAGGGGGAGGTAGATCAGCAACGGCCAGAAGCTGAAATTGACGCCTGCCGAACCCATGATGGCACCCGTGAAATTCGGGATGCGGAACACGGAGAAATCGACCATCGGATGCGCACTGAGCCACTCCACCGTAACGAAGATCGTGGCACTGACCAGAGCGGCGGCAGCCATTGACAGCATCACAGAACTACCGAACCCGTATTGCGGCCCCTCGATGATAAAGAAGGTTAAGCCCAGCACGCTGAACGATAAGGAGAGCATGCCAGCAAGGTCCAATTGGTGGGCACCGGCGGCTCGCGATTCGCGTATTGTCGCGAATACCAGCGCGATCGTCAGGATGGTCAACGGGCCGTGGATGAGAAAGACCCAGCGCCATCCGATGAGGGAAGCGATCAGGCCACCGAAGAGCGGGCCGATGCCCAGCCCCATCCCGAACACGATGCCCCAGACTGCGAAGGCGCGGCCTCGCTCGGCGCCGTCGCGGTAGGCGTTGGAGAGAATCGCGATCAGACAGATCAGCATCGCCCCGCCGCCAGCCCCCTGCAAGACACGGTAGACTATCAGCATGGATATGGTTCGAGCCATGCCACACCCCAGCGATGCGGCACCAAAGAGGATCATCGACGCGGTAAATACCCGGCGCCGCCCCAATCGATCGGCCAGCGTGCCGGCGACCATCAAGATACTCGTGCAAGCGATGGTGTAAGCATTCATGACCCACTGGGCACTATCAAAATCGGCTCTCAAATCCTGGCCAATCGACGGCAGGATCACCGGAACGCTGGAGACCTCAAGCCCGGTCATCAAGGCAGCCAGGCAAGTGGCCATCAGAGCGATTAAGTTTTTCATGTTGTCTCTAGCCACATTCGAGCAATGAACCGTTCGAGCAAGCGGATACTGTAAAGCTCACTAGCCACTCTCTCCAGAACGCGGAATCCTATTGCGCTTTCCGCGATGCAAAGGCGATTTGCTAATATGCCAACGCAATGCATCCGAATATCCAGCACTTTCTTTCGCGCTTGTGATACAGTCACCCCGCTTCGTTCGATGGTGTCACCTCGGACAACCTGAACGATGGGCAGTTAAGCCCGTCTATTTCCGACGCTGGCCCTTCCGATTCCGACGCCCCAGAGGTCATCTCGGCTCAGGCGAGCCCCTACCCACAGATTTCCTGAATATAACATCTGTGCTCGGCGCTTTGAAAAGCGAACCTTGCAGCCCATTCTTCGGCAGTTAATTTCCCTTCACAATGGCTTCTTTACCCCCTTAATGTTCTACATGGAGCCCGTCATCAACAGGTTCGACGAACTGAGATTGGACGCGTTAAACCTGCACGTCGGATGTACCAATTGTGGCCATCGTAGCGTTTTCGACGGCCCCGTAACCCGGCGTTGGTTTGCCCTGAACCATTGGACGGAACTATCGCTCGGGTCGGGAGCCATCTGAGATGTGGTCACTGCCGGGGTCGCCCGAGTTGATTTGTTCCAACCAGTGTCCCGCCGACCGTAGCCTTTGGCTCCAGAGACGGAGTTGAGTGGACGCGAGCTGTGCCACGGCTATGCCGTTGATTAGCAGCGAAATCCTTTGCGGGTCATGCCTGTGCAAAGGGTTATCTTTATTACCTTTCCATCCACCAATTTCCTGAACACCACCTGATCCGCGGCGTCGATAGCGATCGAAATCGTAAATACCGACGTAGCAATGGTTGTCTCACAATCGCTCATCACTCGAACTGAAGTGATTAGTGTCGGCGCTCACAGGGATAGACCGATGTCCTTCTCGGGCAGCTTGGTCACCTGAGCGGCCTTCGAACCCTCACGCGGTTCGCCGATCTCCAGATCAAACCGCACATCGACCTTGGCGAAGGGGTCCGGGCCGCTTGGGTTCAAGCCCGATTGCGGCCTGGATGGCGCGCCCGGCGGACCCGAATTGCGGGTGCTTTTGACCCCCACCGTCTCCAGCGCGCTTGCCTTGTCGCCGGGATTTGCCTCGATGGATCGCAGCAGCTGCGCCTTGTCGTCGGTGTAGATGGCGATGTCGAACCTCACGCGCGTCAGCATCACATGCGTGAGCCGCTGGTTCGACAACTGCCGCTCATTGGCGCTCATGACGCCGATGCCCCGGTCGGTGGTCATGCCCTGAGCCTGATGCATGTTGATCGCATAGGCCAGGTTCATCCGCTCCAGCATCTTGTCGCCCATCGCCAGAAGGAGCGTGTCAGCACCCTCCCCCAGCTTCACCTCGACACCCTGGGGGGTTATCGCGAGGATCCGCGCCTGCGCCGAATTGAAGATACCGCGCTCCCGGTCATTGGCCGTCCAGACGATCTTGTCGCCGGCATGGACCGTGATCGGATCGCGCGCCGACAGCGCCAACGTATCGCGGGTATCGAGCGGATCGATCCTCGATGGATGAAAGCTGTGCTTGCGCCCTTGCTCATCGACCAGATTGACCTTGCCGCGCTTGGTGACACCCACCACCATGTAAGCGCCGCGCGCCAGGCCGTCGGGCCGCGCGTTGTTGGTCACATCGAGCTGAAGCCCAGCCTTGTAATGGCGGGCGTAGCGCAATTCCTCGCGCGTGAGATTGAGGCTTTCGAGGCGCGCGATCTCCAGCCCCTTCCCGCTGATCGTCCCGTCTGCGCGCAAGCCCTGCTGGACCACCTCGTTGAGATAGGCCCGTGTTTCGCGCCCGGAGGCGTAGAGCGCGGTTCTCTCCCGGTCGTCGGCCGAAAGCTCCAGCCATTTCTTGGCAGCCGTATCGCGGTATTCCTTTCCCGCAGAAACCACGCGATCCCCCAGCACACTAAAGGTTGCGCGGTAGTTTCCCTGCCGCGACAATGTGGCGACCGCCTTCATATGCTCGGTCTTCTGGCGCTGGCTGGTCTTGAGCTCCGAGATCTGCACCTGCGAATGGGTCTGGGCGAGCGAATAGGGCTTGCCGGCATCAACCGCCTGCAGCTGCGAGCGATCCCCCATCATGATAAGGCGGTCGATCTTGAGCCGATTGGCGATCGTCACCATGTCGTTCATCGACTGGTTGGCGACCAGAGACGCCTCGTCGAACATCAGCACCGTATCCGCCAGCGCCGCCCGGGACTCCTCGAATTTTGGCCCCTTCCCATCCAGGGCTGGCTTGAGGTGCGCACGCACAAAGGAAGCCACGGTCTGGGCCTCGATCTGCCCGTCCTCGCGCAGCATGTTCACCATCTTGTTCGCCATGGCGAGGCCCAGCACCTTCTTGCCCTGATCCTCGGCCACGCGCGACAAGGCGTAGACAATGGTGCTCTTGCCCGCGCCCGCGACGCCCTGGATCACCACGGTGCGGTCCTGACTGGTCAGCGCCAGCGTCGCGGCTGCAAGCTGCTCGCCATTGAGAACCATAGGCTCAGCATCGGGTGTCTTGAGCTGCCCTGCCTTTTCCTGCAGACGGTCGATCACCTGATCGGAGGCAATGAGGGCAACACCCTGCCCTTTGCCGGCATCGACGCCGGCCAGGAGCCTCTTCTCATCCTGCACCAATTGCGGGGTGGTGACATGGGTGACCCGCTCGTCCCGTCGCCCGGAAACCCCCTCGATCAGTTGCCCCTGCGCGGAGAGTTCAGCGATGCGCTTATCGACCTTTTCAGGCGTCACTCCCGATAGCCCCAGATCGAGGGCAACCTTCGAAACCTGATTTAACGGGAAAGCCGCGTCCCGCTGCCCCAGAATGCGAATTGCCGAAGCCACAGCCATCTGGGCTCGCAGATCACTGGGCGCCAATGTGAGCCGGGCAAGGCCTCCCGTGACCAGCGGATCTTGTCCCTTGAGATGCTCCTCAAACGCATTGAGCGCACCCAACGCAAACTCGGCCAGCCCTGAGGATGAGGCCTCCAGACGCCCCCGGACCTTGCCCAGAACCTCGCTCGACATCCGGGCTGCCTGGCTGAGCGAAGTGATCTTTTCCTCGCCGCCGCGCGAAGCCTCCGACCGGGCGCGCGCCGCCTCCACAACCTGCTTGCCATCGAAGCCCAGCGCCGCGGCCCGTTCTCGCCACTCGGCGCGCAGCGCCTCTCGATCCTCCAGATCGATCTTATTGTCCCGCGTGCCGAGGGTGACGGCATCGCGACCCTGCGGCGTGATGATCCCCAGCTGATTGATCTTGTCGAGGATCTCGATCCGCCGCTGACTGAAGTTGTCGAGAACCGCCTTTGGGACGACACCCACAGCATCGAACTGACCGTGCTTACCGGTCACCTGCGTGTCATACCCCAGCTTCTCGACCCGGTTGCGGAAATCTGCCGACTGCCGACTGCCGATCACAGTGTTGTTCGCCCAGAGAGGGTCATTGCGCAGCGCCCGCCACTGGCCATCC
The DNA here is from genome assembly GCF_017163935.1 of Novosphingobium terrae. Classification (NCBI taxonomy): domain Bacteria; kingdom Pseudomonadati; phylum Pseudomonadota; class Alphaproteobacteria; order Sphingomonadales; family Sphingomonadaceae; genus Novosphingobium; species Novosphingobium terrae. Next base: position 169,624 of record NZ_JABVZR010000003.1, read on the forward strand.
ACACGCGTTGCATTGAGCACCACGACATGGATATGGCCCTGCGGATCGAGCTTGCGGCTCGTGTCATGCTGGAACATGGCATAGGTCAGATGGCTGGTGCCGATCGCCTCGCCGTTCTTCGCGTCGCGGTCATAGATCCGCCCTTGCGCGAAATTCTTTTCCACCCAGGCCATGGTGGCGCGGACGGACTCGCGATAGGCCTCCAGAATGCGCTCATCACCTGCCACATAGGCAAGGATGCTGAGCGATTTGGGCATCGAAAAGGTGAGGTCCATGCCGGGCCGGTGGCGCGCATTGCCACTGATGCTGCTGCCATCTGGCAGGCGACCGTTGAGCAGGCCTTCGAACGCCTCTTTGCCCACTTCGCCGGCCAGGCCCAGATCCGCTGCGCCCGCCCCGCCCCACTCACTCATCTCGCTGGAATGCTCGCCGGTATAGTAGTCGTCCTTGGTGAAATAGTTGGCGGCGCCGCCCGCCGAGCGAATGGAGGAAACCGAGAGCACCGGTCAGAAATCCATGTCCATACCGCCATCCCGCGAGGCGGCGGGCGCGCCATGATCATGGGTGTGCCCATGCCGATCGGCAGGATCGAACATGCCCTGACCCATGCGCGTTTCGGTGATGATCTGCTGCTCACGCAATCGCCCCGGGCGGTTGCTTTGCCCCTTCTCATCAGCAAGCCCACGCAGGCCTGCTTCCCCCTTCTGGTCCCCGGAACGATCCGAGTTGTCCTCGCCATCGGCTTTGATCCGACCGAAGGCGCCCAGATCTGCGGACCCGTCCTCCTCCGCCTTTTCAAGCGCAGCAGACATATCGCCCGGCGGCGCGGGCTCGGCGTCGGCCGAGGTCATGGCGCGCGCATCGAAGAGAGGCAGGCCGCTCAAGGCCAGTGCGGTTTCGTCGGGGGTTTCGCCCCCCTCGCCCGGCTCCTCTCCCTCGCGCTCATGATGCGCGCCGGCATTCTCGCGCCCGCCCTCGCCGGTTTCGCCGTCATCCTCCACCGGCTTGGGCACATAGGCCGCCGCCAACATCTTGGTCTTGCGCAGAAAGCCGGGCGCAATGACGGGGTAATCGACATACTCCAGCTCGATGCGGGTAGCTGGAAACCCTTCGGGAAACTTCACATAGCCGTGAAGCGAAGGGAGGTTCATGAGATCGTCGGGAATGACCAGCGGCTTGACCTCGGTGCGCGGGGTGATGGTCGCAGCGTCGCGCGACTGGCTGGCGCCGATCGAGTAGGCCTCGTCCGTTTCGCGCACCTCGCGGTCGCCGATATATTCCGAGCATTTCTGCGCGGTATTCTTGTCCGCCGTTGCCAGAATGAGCTTGGTTCGCGCGAGCGATCCCAGATTGATCGCCCCCTCCTCACCATAGGTTTCGGCCAGCTTGTCGAAGCTGTGCATCCCCAGCACGAAGGCGCCGCCAAAGCTGCGCGCGGTCTGCAAGCCGTTCTCGATGGCGGGCAGCCTGTGGAGCGCATGGACCTCGTCAAAGAAGTACCATGTGCGCAGCTGGCGGGTGCGCGGCAACGCCATGATGGCGTTGACCGCGATCTCCATCCAAAGGGTGAGCAGCGCACGGCACAGCACCAGATCGTTATGGGTCGAAGTGATGAAGAGGATCGAGCCTGCAGGCCCCTCGCGCATCCATTTCGTGATCGAGAAGGGCGGCGGGCCGCCCGGCACCGGATCGGGCAGGAAGCGGATCGCCTGGGCATTGGTGTTGAACACGGCGCGGATGGATTCTGCCATGCGCGCGGCCTCGACAGCGGTGAGTGGGCTGGCGATGGTGCCCTCCAGCTTGGCGTTCACCGATTTAAGGTCCGCCTGCATCAAATGGTGCGCGATTGCGCCATTGCTGGTTTCGCCCATCTCGACCAGCTTCATGCACATTTCCACGAAGAGCGTGCGCGCCGCCATGGCCCAGAAGGGCTCGGCATTACCCCCGTCACTCGGGATCAGGGCAGCAGCTGCGGTGAGGTAATCGGCGTAATTGATGCAGTCGTTGAAGATGGTCCAGGGCGGGCAGCGCTCGTCCATGGGGTTGAGGATATGATCGCGCTCGGGGTCGTAGAAACTCTCGACGAAGGCCCCGGTGAGATCGAAGATCACGCAGCGCTGACCGCGCGCGCGGGCCTGCGTCACCATATCGCGCAGCTGGGTGGTTTTGCCCGTGCCGGTGGTGCCGATCAGCATGGCGTGGCCCTGCTCAAGATGCCAGGGATAGGGCACGCCCGCCATGGTGTAGGGGACATGGACGCCCATGGCGGAGCGCTCCTCGATGCCCAGGGCGATGATGCGATCAGGGTCATCCTGAGGAAACATCGCCCCGATTTCCTTGCGCATCTCGATCAGATTATGGGCATCGATGTCCGAGATCAGCACATCGAGTTTGACCAGCGTGGCGCCGCGCTCATGGCGCTCCTTGAGCACATCGCTGCCGACCTTGCTGGAGAGCTTGATAAACCACCGGGTGGCGGGCGCCGACAGCACGCCGGCAAGCACCATGGCCACGATAATACAGCGGGTGAAGCGCGCCCAAGCGGCGGCCACATCGCTATCATAGGGCACATCGCCGATGGTCATCGGCACCACCGTCCCATCGGGCGTGGTGAGGTTCACCGACTTGGACGGATCGAGATCGGCGGCCGACCAGAAGCTGGCCAGAGCGCGCATCTCGATCATGTTGTCGTCATGGTCGTGGCTGAAGATCAGCAGCAGCAGCAGGAGCATGACCACGAAGGTCGTCAGCGTGGCTATGGTAGGCCAGCGCAAGCCCTCAGCCATCATCATATAGCGCAGCCGCAGGAGCTGAGACCCCCGCGTGAAATCGCCCATGTTGCGCACCACCTGCCCGCGCGCGGACTGGTGCTCGACCTCGACGGGGCGCCCGTCGAAACGGATGTCGTCCTTACGCGCCATGGTGCTTGGCCGCCCGGCGCTGCGCGACCACATGGAGGTCCTTGACCTCATCGGGCGCAAGTTTGGCCAGCAAGGTGTCGAGCTGGAGATCGAACTTCTCGGCCAGCACGATCAGGCGCGTGATGTCGATGCCATGCCCCATCTCGGCCAGAGGCAAAGCCAGCTGGACAAGCTGGCGAATGACGGCTGTCGGAGAGATGCCGTCGCGCTGCGCGAGAGCCTGAACCCGCTCGAAAACGGGAACGGGCACGCTGAACCCGGCGGTCTTCATTGTTCTTGCCACGCATGCACCTTTTCAGATGCATGGTCTGCCTATCGCCCGTTCCGATTATCGAAGGTTTTCGCGATGTTCAAGTGAAAATTACGCAGGAAGATACGCCTCTTCGCTCGATCATCCCCCGTAAATTCAACGTATAGTGATCCAGTTCTCAAGCGCGCAGCATAATACGCAGATACATGTCGCCGTATCATGTTACGCGCTCGCGCTAAGTTCATGGCTTTTGGTCTGAATTTCGGCTCTGACTTCCCTTTTTCCACCTTCGGACTTTCCGCGTAGGGTGTGCAAATTCCTGCCTTCGCCGCGTCCCTGTAACAGGAGGGCCCATCGGCCCCCGTCGGCTTGGGAGGCCGTCATGCAGTGACCTGGCCGCAAGGGCGGTCCGGTCACGTAAGTGTGATGCCCGCAACGCAGATTGCACGATCGGTCATCGACCAATAACCGACAGTGAGAGGAAGACTTTGCAGCGCGAAGAAGTGCGACGGAACCACGCGTATTATGCTACGCGGTAAATATTATCTCCGATATATTGCCGCAGTGATTTCGCGTGATATTCGTGATGAAATTCTATCTTTCGGAACATCCATCATGAACGGAGTACAATGCATGGCAAGACCCAAGAAGGCCGGTGACGATCTGGAAAGTCTGGCCGAAACGCGCAAAACCTTGCTGGCCGAGCTGGCCGAGATCGACCGCCGGGAAGGCGCGCTGCGCGAAGCCCAGCGCGATGCCGGGCGCGAGGCGCTGATGGGCGCGCTCGGGCGCGTGAAGATCGGCGAGATGAGCCGGGATCAGGCCAAAGGGCTGGCCCGCGCCATCGCGGAGATGGGCGCCGGGCCGCTGCTGGCCAGACTGGCCTGATCGGTCCCCTCATCGCCGTCGCCGGGCAAGCGCGCGTGAGCGCGCGCCCTTCCCCCTTCACATCAATGCCTGCGATAGCAGGCGGGCTCGCGGGGCTGGCCCGCCAGGGCCAGACGGGACCCGCGAGCCCCAGCCCGCCCGCGCCAACGCCCCCAGCCTCGCGCGCAATCCCGATGCGGGGAGGGGTGGAAGACAGGCAAGAGCGGGCCTGCGCCGCAACCGCGTCGCGAGGCCCTGAAATGCAGCCGGACCTTAAAGCCCGGCTGCCTCGTTTAGCTCATTCATGCCGCCCGCACGGACAGTGATACGGGTCGATCCCGGTCAAGGGGCAATCGTCGTCTGCGAACACCGCTTCCTCGTCATAGTCCGCGCAATAGCCCTTCGCGATGGCGAGCTGAAGCGCTGCGTCCCGATGCTCATCGGGCACGCTCTCAAGCAGGACCTCGCAGGCGTGCTGGAAGTTCGATGCAAAAAGCTCGTAGACCAGCCCGCAACCTCGGTTGGCCTCCTGATAGGCAGCTTCGATCCGCGCGGCGAATGCTTCGATGAATGCGTCACTCATGGGAACCTCCTGTCTGACTTGACGGGTTCATGGCGGCGGGGCTCAAGGGTCTGGGTCAAGGACGGCGCAGCCGCCGCGCCAGCGGGCAGCGGCGGGTGTCTATTTTTGCGCGCAGCGGAAAAATCGATGCCCGGCGCTGACTCCTTGAGGCAGGCCCTTGAGCCCCGCCAGAATGGGAAGACACACGGCCCCCTCCCCTCTCGTTTAGACCCGCCCCAACGTCGCGATCGCCTGCGATAGCAGGCGGGCGGGCGGGGCTGGCCCGCCAGGGCCAGATGGGCCCCGCCCGCCCCAGGCCGCGCCCCTTTCCGGCGCGCGCGATCGCCTCGGCCCGCGCCCGGTCCTGCATCTCGATCCAAAGGCCAAACACCGCCGGGACTGGCCCGGCGATGCCCCCCAAGCCTAGAGCGCGCCCGCTGCGGGTTCTGGGGCGAAATCGGCGTTGCGCATGATGGTCACGGGCACGCCATGGCCCCGGCACAGCTTGGCCAAATCGACCTGCATAAAGCTGCCTTCGCAGATGATGGCCTCGACGGGCTGGAGGTTGATAAGGCTCTTGTTGCGGTCAAATCCGGCCTTGCCCTGATTGCGATGGCTAAGGCGGAACATGACGGTATGAACCCCGCGATGGTCGGCCCATGCCGAAGCGATCTTATCCGCGCCGCGATGCTGGCCGGTGGTGACAAGCACCATATTGGGGATGCGCGCTTTGATAAGGTCGAGCCGTTCCCAGATCGGCTCATGGTGGAGCCATTGCACGCCCCCTGACACCACGACGATAGGCCCTTGCGGGTTGTGCGCCTCCTGCTTGGCCGCGCGCCTCGCGGCCCTGAAATCGCGGGCCTCGATCTGGGAGGCGTAGGGGGTGGCGCTGGTGCGCGATCCGCTCGCGCTGCTCCATGGGCTGCCGGTGTGGATGCGGTAGACTTGGGCGGCATGGTCGCGCATGCACTCAAGCGCCGCGCGGGCCTCGGCCTGCGACTGGCAAAGGCGCTGGGTTTCCTCCAGCTTGCTGGAATGGACCTCTGACGGGTCCATGATCCGCGCCAGTTCGCCAAGCTCGCGGGCGGTGTCGTCCTCCTGCCTTTCGACCTGCTGGGCGACGCGGTGAAGGGAGTTGACCACACCCCAAGCAATGCGCCCGGCAAGGGGCTCAAGGCGGGTGTCCGCCATCAGGTGAAAGAGGTCGCCGACCAGTTGGGTGATGCAATCGCGGGCCAGTTCCGGGTCGGGCATGTCGGCCTGTGTGGGCTCGTCATGGATGGAAAGCTGACTCTCTGCGATCTCGGCGGCAAAGGCATAGGAAAAGCTGTCTTGGCTCAAGGCCTCGGCGTAATGCTGGGCCAGATCATTGAAGCTGGAAAAGCTTGGCATGGGCGCGCCTCTCTTGTGCGCGGAGCTTGATGTGCCTAAACCCCGCTGCGGACATTGACCGATGTTCAAAGCAAGAGGGCCGGGGAAGTTCGTACCTTTCCCGGCCCTCCCATTCCTTAGAATTCAGGGCTGAAATCGCTGGCCGGTTCGCTGGCCTTCCGGCGACCACGCCCGGACGGGGCGGGGTTTTCCGAAGGGTGCCCGCCACCCTCGCCCATGCCATCGCTGGCGTCACCCCCATGGCCCTGCCCTGCGGTGCTCTCGCCAAGGCCGTCGCCCTGCTGGGGCGCGCTGGTGAGGTCCTGACGGGGGCGGCGGCGCGTCCATGCGATGTTGTAGGTTTCGGGTCCGTCCTGCTGGTCTGCGCGGAACAGGGCGATGCTCAAGGGGCGATCCATCGAGGGGTCTTCGATCTGACCCTGATAGAAAATTTCGCCGGTCGAGCGTGCTTCCTGCTCGAACAGGGCCCCGACCCTCACCCAAGTATTCGCGCGCGTCTTGGCCATGATTTCATATTTCGGCGCGGTGGGCTTGGGGTTGTTCAAGAGACGAAGGCCGATCGTCATGCTGATGGCGAGAGTGTCGATACGCCCGATAAGAACGCCACCGTTCTGGCCGTTGTCGCGACGGGTGATCTGACCGATGTTCATAAGCTTTACTCCGATAGTTGGCCATGTGGGCCGTTGTTTAGTGTCTGTCGGCGTCCTCGCCGCCGACATTTACTTAATACAACGTCCGCCAGATCCGGTCTATATCATTGTTTTCTTGACCTAAATCCGATCGCTTCTGGTGAGCCGGAGCATCAAAAACGCCGCGCGGTAGCGCGGCCGCAAACAACGCCCGGCCCCGACCAGGGGCCGGTTCCCCTTCGGGCCACCGCGCACACACACGCTGCCGCCTGTCCATCGCCTCCGGAGCCGCCGTCGCAGGACCCAAGAGGCGCGGGCGTGACCGGGGGGCAAGCCAAATCACGGAGGGTCCGCCCGGCTTGCCGGGTGGATACCGTTATTTTGCTTGAAGGCCCTCCAGATCGCCAGGCGATCTGGAGGGCCTGACCCCCGGGCGCGGCCGTGCCACGCAGGGAGCCTGGGAGGGCGCGTAGGAGGTGATGGACAGGCCTGGTGCAAGGCTGGCCGCCCTGTCGGACGGCATCGTCCGGCAGGGCCTCAAGCAAACCACATGCGGGGCTCCGCCCCGCCCCGCTTGGCCTTTCCCCTTCTAGCCCTGACCGTTACCCGTTAGGGCGCAGACGGCCCCTCGGGCCGGCTGCGTGAGCTTGGGTCGTAAATTTGCCGCGAGGCAAATTCAGGGCCCTAGCGAATAGGGCAGGTTTAGCACGGGCGCACCGCGCCCGGGCGCGCTCCCCGCCCCTCGCCTCTGCACGCTCCAGACCACCAAACCGTCCTCAAGGTCTACCAGAACCGACCTGCCAGACCCCAAGGCCGCCGGTATCTGAAGACCGGCCAAAAATCTTCGCTCAGGTTCCGACAGGACCTGCACTTGGCCCTAGATCCTGCCATACCTGATGAACGCAAGGACCAGCATGACCGACCCCATCACCCCCGATCCGACCACCGTCTGCGAAGCGCTTCTGCTCACCAAAAAGCAGCGCTATCTCGACAAAGAGATCCTGCCCAGCGAGAGGGAGATCATCGACCGCCTGATCACGCGTCGCCTTGAGCTTCCCGAAGCCTATCGGGAGCTCCACGACAAGCTCGCCCAGCATCCCGATGCGCTGGACACGATGCTCGGCACTCTCCTCAACACGGCAGCCTTCTGGAACCCGCAGCGGATTGCCGAGATCCGCAGCCAGCGCACGCAATTGCGCGAGATCAATGGCAAGATCGGTTCGCTCGCGGCCGAATTGTCCGAGCTGCTGGAAGAGCGCACGCAGCTCCATGAAACCTCCGGTTTCCTGAGCGAAACCCATAGCCATATCGGCCGGGTGATCCAAGGGGCTGCGCGCGACAACCCCATGTTCGACGACTATCTCGCAATGCCCCTGCGGCAACTGCGCGGCCAGTTCGATTCCAAATATTGGCCCACGATAGAAGCCTGCCTCGCTGAACTTGCGCGGGACGCCTATGGCGCCTCCCCCGAAGCCTCGGATCCCCTGACCGCTGCAGCGACAGCAGGGCTGCGCGGCTCGCTCACCGACTATTTCGAGGCGCTTGCTGCCGGCATCGATGAGAATGACACCAACAGCTGCGGCCCCATTCCCGCCGGACTGGTCCTGAGCGACAGCACGCTTGCCAGCCTGGTCAATTGTGCGCTCGACCTTGACCCCGACACGATGGTGGATGCTGCCTATGTGAAGGGTCTGCGCCAACGCCGCCGCACGCGTAGCAAGAAGCGTCAGCCGTCCCGACGCTCATAGGGCCAGCCAACCCGCTGCATCGCAAGCCACGCGCCGGCCATGCGCAATCGCCGTGTCATCCAGCCACCCCCAGACTGTCAACCATGAGAATTTTTCGAAAATCCATGGTTGACAGTTTCTACCCTGAGAACCATTCTTAAAAAGAACAGACCGACTGGATATTCCCATGAAGCTCGGTTATGCAAGAACATCGTCATCGCAAGATGAAGAATTACAGCGCCATACGCTTGCTGTCGCCGGAGCGGACAGAATATTCGTGGATCGCGGGATCAATGCCGGCAGGGTGTTGAAACCAGCTTGGGCGGACATGCTCCGCTCTGCCAAACGCGGCGATGAAATTCTTGTCAGCAATCTGGATCGTGTCGCCTCGTCCTTGAGCACATTGCTGATAGAGCTGATGCTACTTGAGCGCCTTGGGCTCTCGTTCCGATCAACGGGCGATGCCATAACGTGTGAACCGGGCGACGGGTTTTTCAGCCATGTGCGCGCGCTTGCGGATTTCAGCCGCAAGGCAGCACTGGCCCGCGCGCCGCATCACACGGATCTGGCAGAGCCCGGCCCGGGGCCACGCGATCACCTTCGCAGGAAGGGCGGCCATGCGCCGCAGATCAGCGCGGCCCAGTGGGAAGACTACAAATCCATGATGGCGCCGCCGCTCTGCGTGCCGGTGTCACAGATCGCATTGCAGGCCGGCGTTTCGCGCGCGGCCATCTACAAACGGCTCAAGAAGGATGGATAGGTGGACAGCAACACATGGCTTCGGGGCGTCAATGTCGACGCCACACTGATCGAGATCCGCGATGATGAGCATCGCGTCTGGGAGGAGCGCGCCCTGGCGGGCGCCAGCATCGGCACAGATCCGGTCGCGGGCCTCCAGGCGGTCATAGAACTCGACTTCGCGGTGAGTGCCATGCTGCGCGGCGATCACAATGGCAAGGGCGCGCTGGCACGCATCCTGGGCGCGCCGGGGCAGGACTATCAGCGCGCGCTTTGGTACAATCTGGCGGGCCGGCACCCCCTCACGCTCGCCAGCGCGGTGGCCGCGCTGCGCCAGCTGATGACGGCGCGCGCCGAAATGTGGCTGTCGGCGCAGCGGCTCGGCCTTGAACCGACCAAAGAGCCCGAGCCCTATTTCACCGATCGGCAGGAAGGCCCGCGCGGCACCTTCAGCGCGGCCTTTTCGCTTGGCAGCCATTGGCGCGATATCGCGCAGGGCGCCCTCACCCGCAAGACGGAAGAAGGCAGATTATGAAGCAGACCTATCACCTGCTGGGCGCCGACGTCGCTGCCGACGATCCGCGCCTCCCCGAGCTGCTGGAGCGCGCCTACACCGCAAAGGTGCGCCCACTCTGCCGCTGCCGCAGCGATGTCGATCTGGCACTCTACATCGCCCACCGCCATGGCGGGCATGTGCTTGCCCGCATGCCAGAGACGGGCCCGCAGCATGCGCCCTGGTGCGACTATTATGATGCCCCGGATCATCTCACTGGTCTGGGGCAGGTGCGCGGCTCGGCGGTGGTCGAGGATGCCGAAAGCGGCGAGACCACGCTCAAATTCGGCTTTCCGCTGGCGCGCGGTACGGCCCGCACCGCGCCTTCGGCCTTCTCCAATGAAAAACCCCCGGTCAAGTCAACCGGGGCGCGGCTGACTATGCGGGGGTTTCTGCATTTTCTGTGGGATCGGGGCGAGCTCACCCATTGGCGCCCGCGCATGGCGAGCAAGCGCAGCTGGTACATCGTGCGGCGCCAGATGCTCTATGCAGCCCAAGGCTGCCGGGTGAAGGGCAACAGCCTGGGACAGGTGCTCTATGTGCCCGAGACCTTCAACCTCGACCATAAGGATGAGATCGTCAGTCGGCGCATGTCGCAGCTGGGCCCGGTCCGCTCCTCGAAAGACGCGATCATGGTGGTGGTCGGCGAGATCAAGATGCTCGATGCCACGCGCTATGGCGAAAGGCTGACGCTCAAGCATCTGCCCGACCTGCACTTCTTCATGGATGAGGACATGGCCCGCCGGTTCAACCGGACCTTCTCCGAGGAACTCCAGCTGTGGCGCAGCCATGAAAAGGAGGATCACCTCATCATGGCCGCCAGCTTCTCGATCAGCGCCAAGGGCACACCCCAGCTCTATGAGATCGCGGTCATGCCTGTGACGCGCGAATGGCTGCCCTATGAGAGCCTCGATGAAAGGGCCCTGATCGTCAAAGCGGTCGGCGAGGGGCGCAGCTTCGTCAAAGGCCTGCGTTACAATCTGCAAGAGAGCAAGCCGATCGCCAGCCTGACGCTGCAGGACACCGGCGCCCGCGCGACCGCGGTGCATCTCGCGCGCAGCCTGCCCGACCCGGCCTATGACGAAGAGGTCGCGCAGCTCATGCGAACGCCGGGCCTTGCCCATACGGTATGGCGGCCCGGCGATGCATTGGCGAAGCGGTGAGGCAGAGGATCAGCCGCGCGGGCGAGCCGTGTTTGCGAAACGCAGCGCGCTGGCGGCCTGCGAGGTTGAGAGGCTGACGGCGGCCAGCTGGCCGGCATAGCGCTCGACGATATAGGGCTGGCAGTCATTTCCGGTCTTGAGCACGGCCCAGTCCTCGCCATCCTCATCATGGCGCTGATCGGCAATCCCCTGGGCGTTGAACAAGGTCGCAAGCGAGCGGGCGGTCATCACATTGTTCATGGTTTGATCTCCACGACCCGGTGTCGCTCAATCACGGCGATTTGGCAAGCGGCTTTGCTGCCGGCACGAGACTCCAGGGCCGCTCCATCAGTTTGGAGAGCCGATAGAGCCCGCCATTGTCGCCGCGCAGCATGACCTTCCCGCGATAGGTCACGATGGTGAAGGCGCGCGCCTCATAATCATCGGTGAAGCGCTGCGGTTCGGGCAGGATGAGCCGGTCTCCGGCCTTGGGCTTGGGCCTTGCAAGAAGCGCGAGCCGGGCCCGGCAAGCCTTGCGCCATGCCTCCGCATGGTCGTTGCGGGGCGTTCCTAAAAGATCGAGAACCGAGGCCGGGCAAGTCTGGTCGTAGGGCCCCATGGTTTCGGTCAAGTCCTTGTAACCGAAGTGCTCGCCCGATTGCGACTTCGGCTTCCAATGGACCAGGCAGATGATCGCAAGGGCAGGCTCGGCCCCATCCTGCCCATAGGGCTCCACCGCCGCATAATAGACGCGACCCTGCCAGACCGATTTGAGGACGCGCGATCCTCTCGTCCTGCCCTTCTCGGGATCGGGTGCATAGGTGAGTTGATCGTCGAGATAGGTTTTGGGCGTGCGAAATCCGCCCATACCGCCCAGCGACATGTAGAGCCAACCCATAAGGGCCTCCTTGGTTCGGTGTGAGGTGAGGTTAGAGACGTTCAGCCGCGATCAGGCGCCCATGGGCGTTGACCGCCGGGGGCTGATCGGGGTCGAGATTGACGCCGGTCTGGTCGAAGGGATCGAGGCATTCCCAGATCCTCTCGCGCGCATTGAAGCGGAACCACCGCCCGCCCTTGCGCGGATCGCGATAATCATGGGCCAGCCATTGGAGGTCGCCCTCGGCCGACGGACTATGCCCGCGACCGCTGCGCTCCAGCGCAGCGCCGCCCCGCCAGATCAGCTTGGGGGGCGGCACCATCAGGTCGAGCAGGGGAAAGTCCCCCATGCTCAATAATCCTCGGGCAGCATGATGGTGAGCACCCGCGTGGTCTTGCTCGCATCGGCCGGATCCTCCGATCCATTGACAAGCTCGGCATCGTAATAGCCAATCGTCAGCCAGATCGTCCGGTCCCGAAAGGGAATGGCCGCGAAATCCCGCTCAGGCCGGGTTTCGGCAAAGGTGCAGTGCCGCACCGCCCGCAACAGCGCTGCCTGCATCAGCATCATGGCGGGGAAATTGTCCAGATCGCAGAAGGCGGCCAGACAGCTGCGGGTCGTGACCACGCGCGCATTGCGATCGAGGCCCTGACGGGCCCGGTCGTTGAGCCGCGCGATGGCTTCCGTCCGGTTCGGTTTGGTTTGGGTCGCCATGCCGGGCCTCCTTCAGCAGGACATGTCTTCAAGGGTCGAGACAAGGCCGTCGAAATCCTCCTCTGGACCGAGCAAATCGGCCATCAGGATAACGTCGGCGATCACGATCCCATGGTTGGCGGCCAGGTCGCGCAAATAGCCGAACCGGTCGAAATTGCCCTCCTCCTCATAGCGATCGAGGCGGATCGTCCGGGCGCGGTTGAGCCGTTCGACGGTGGCGAGCGACACACTGTCGATGGCAAGCGTCACTTTGGTCATGGGGTGAGCCTTTCAGACGGAGGGGGTGGAGGGAGCCGCGAGAGCGGCAACGACCGGATCGAGCTCGAAGCCCAGGGCACTGGCCATGCTCATCGCAAAGAGCAGATCCTCTTCCTCCAGCAGGAAGGACCGCGCGATCGCGGCCAGGCTGTCGCCCTGCTTCGGGCTCAGGCCATGCAGGTGCCCGGCCTGCGCGGTGATCGCAAAAGGCCAGGTGTGAGCCACCCCCACAACGCGCTCCGACAGGCTGACAAGCGTATGACCCGAAGCGATCTTCTCGTCGCTCTAGGTGGCATCATAGGCGTTGCCGGTGGTTTCCAGGGCGTGGAGCCGGCGCGGAGTGAAGGCGAAGCGGTCGCTTGCGCCCAGACTGTCGTCGCTGAACATGGGGGAGGTCCTTTCAAACGAGCGGAATTGCTCGCCCTCCTCCTCCCCCCTCTCCTTTCGCGGCGCGCAGCGCCTCACGGCCTACCAGACGAAGGTGGGCAGTTCGGGAAGCGCGGGCGCGTCCCGATCAAACATCAGCCAGGGGCATCCGCAGGCACGGGCGCGCTCGCAGCAAGCCCGCAGATCATCGGGCATGGCAACCGCGTCCAGATCCTCGGGCACATAGACGAACCAGCCATAATCGGCCTTGGTGAAGGCCGCGAAGGGCGCCGTATCGAGCCACTCGGTACAGGTGTCATGCTGGAGATGGAGCGTCGTGAGCACGAGCATCGCTTCGGTCGGCCCCGTCCGCATGCCCTCCGCCAAGGCGACCGTGCGTTCCAGGCGAACACGCAATGCCCCCAGATTGGCCACGGTAAGATTCCCCGGAACCGTGAGGATCTCACTTGCGGAGCGGACGGCATCGAGTAGAGGCTCGGCCAGATCCCTGACCTGCAAAAGCGCGCGCTGCGCGTCGATGCGCGCGATTTCGGCAGGGTCAGTGACGGTGAACTCCTCCAGCGTGACATCCCCGCAGTCGTTGCACCACTGCTTGTCGAACTCGCTCAGAAGAACGCTTTGCTGCGTCACCACATCCCAACCGGCATTGGCATCGTTGCCGCAGCGCTGGCCGTGGCATGTCGGGCAGCGATAATCGAGATAGGCCAAAGGAGCGCAAGGCTCCATGTCCTTGGGGGCTTCAGTCATGGTGGCAATGTCCTTTCAGGGTGGCGGCGGGCCGGGCGTCTGCGCCAAGAGGCGCGCGCAGCGCGCGGCGAAGGCGCTGCACATCGCCCTGCCGCTCCAGCAGGGCGGCAAGGCAATCGGCGGCACTGTCGACGAAGGCGGGATGCTCGGGATCGCTCATCTCGATGACCGCGGCGACCAGCTCGATCACCTCGGCCATCTCGCGCGCCAGCGCCATGGCCCGCACATTCGCGGTTGCTTCGGGATAAGCGCGCACAGCGCTCTGCTGAATGCGCGCCACCAGCTGGTGAACCCCGTTCACAGGGTCGTAGCTGGTGACATCGCTCACCCAGTCATAAGGCCAGTCGCAGCCGCAGCGCCGCAAGGTCGTGGCCGCCCAGCGGCCCTCGGTTGCAGATGTGTTCATGACACGCTCCATGGATCAGGCCGCCAGCGCGGTCTTGAGGTGGTAGGGGCGGCAACCGATCTCGCGCAGCATCGCGACGAAGCGCGGCTTGGCCAGATCGAACCAGGCCAGGGCCTCGGCCGGGAAGGAGCCCCAATCGGCGCGCGAACGGTGAGCAGCATTGATGCGCCGATCGAGCCAGACTGCCGCCGCGCCATGCCCGACGGTGAGGCCCAGATCGGCGTAGGCGCCGCGCAGCACGACCCGATCGATGCAGCCGCGCCAGCTTGAAGCAACATCGAGCTGGTGCAGATGATGCTGCCCGGCATGCCGAATATCGGCGATCAGCCGCTGATAGGCCTGTGCCCATTGGCGGGGCGGCAGTTTGGCAAAGGTCTTGATCCCGACCAGGGCGCCGGGCGGATAGGGTTCAAAGTGAGCCACGGGCCACCTCACGCTGCGATGGGAAGGGTGTGGCCAGCACTGCCGGCCTGCGCGTGGATCCAGTCGGCAGCCGCTTGCGCCTGCGCCGCCGCCGTGAAGATCGCGCGCGGATCGTGCTTGAGCAGGGTCAGCCAGCTCGCCAGATAAGCCGCATGGTCGGGCCTGGGCACAGAGGCGAGGCCAAGGTCGGCCATCAGCATCGCCGATCCCAGGTCCGCCACCAGCTCTTCGCGCGAGCGGATCGCCCGATCCCTGTGATAGTCGCGCAGCGTGTCGCGCGCGAGACGCGAGGCATGGCCACTGGCATGGACCATCTCATGGGCCAGCGTGCTGATGAGGTCGGCATCGCTGTCAAAGGCGCTGCGCTGCGGCATGAAGACCACGTCGCGCGCGGGATCGTAATGCGCATCATAGCGGCCATATTCTGCGGGCACGCCAAGGCTTTCGAGGAAGCTCTGCGCCGCTGCGATATCCGGCGTGATCGGCGCGACAGCTTTCACCTCCGTTTCATCAACACCATCCACCTGGTCCTGATTGAAGACCCAGAAGGAGGTGGCGAAGAAATGGCGCCGCTGATCCCCTGCCCCGTCGCCGCCCTGGCCATCATCGGCGCCGGGCTTCTCGATCTTTTTCCAGAAGATGACCTGGGTGCCGCCTTCACCCTTGCGGACCTGGGCCCCGTGCTGCTTCCATTGCTGATAGGTCGCCCATGTGCCCGAGGCGAACTGGTGGTGTTCTGCCGTGGCCCAGAGAACCACCCGGTTGATGCCGGAGTAGCGGCGACCTGCAGCGCTGGTGGGCCGCATGACGGGCGCGCCGTTATGATGCCAGGGCATGCGCCATTTGCCTGGACCAGCTTCGATCGCGGCGATGATCTGGGCCGTGACGGTGGCGTAGATGTCGTGACGCTTGGACATGACAGGAAATCCTTTCAGGCGGGCAGCTCGCCCGCGTTGCGCCCGCCCCCTCCCCGCAGGGGGAAGGAGCGGCGCTGATCTGGATGGAAAATGAGCCCCGCCCTGGGGCTGGGCTCATGCCGGCGTTGCGCCGATCTCAGGCCACTTCGGCCATCGAACCGCCCGCTTGCGCGCAGGCCGCCTCGGCGGGCTCAACCGCGTCCGGCTCGTCTTCGCCCGCACCATCGCCTTGGCTGTCATGCTCCCGGCCATCGTGGTGCTGGTCATCATCATGCTCGCCATCGTGGGCGTGACCATCATGATCATCGTCACCAGAGGCATCGCCGTCCTGACGCTGATGATGATCATCGCCGCCATCATCATCGCCGGCGCCGGCCTGAGCGACCGGCTCCGTGAAGGTGAAGAACGGCGGCAGCCAGGCGAGCGCACGCTCCTTGATCGCCGGTTCGACGATTGCCTCCCCGCTGCACAATTTGGCCGCAGCGCTCGACAGCTCGCTCTTCTTCGAGGTGGCATAGCGCCCGGGCATGGTCGGATCGATCGTGCCCAGGATCGAGAGAATGCTCGACTTCTTGAGGCGATCGAAGAAGCGCTCCGCGCCCGGTCGCCAATGCTGCGCGGGATCGATGCCGATCAAGGCGCCCAGCTGGGTCTGGAAGGGGTTCTTGAAACCACCGTCCATCAGACTGGCGCGCAGGCTCTGGCTGACGGCAAAGCCGAGCCAACTCGCCTTCATGTCATCGTCGAGCGCCCGGAAGGCGAGGAAGGAGGCAAACTCATCATGCTCGCGCGCCCAGACCGTCTCCAGCCCCTCCTTGATTCCGGCAAGCTCCCCTGCCGCGTCCCCCTGGGGAATGTCCTTGAGGCCCGCAGGGTCATAGCGATCGGTGATGCGGATCGAGCAGCCCGACCCGTCATAGCCCAGATGGCCGGCATGGCTGCGGCAGAGGGTGAAGATCGCGAGGTCGAGCGCGAGCGCCGGGTTCAGCGCAACATGGAGCGCGAGGATATCTCGGCGATCCTTGGCCAACTGCTCGATCAAGGCCCGGGGATAGGGCTCATTGGCCGGATCCTCGTTGGCTTTGTCGGAGGAACCACTGGCGGCGCCGCCCTTCGCCCCTGCACCCGCCGCGCGCGGCTTGACGCTGGTGTAATAGTGGGGCGAGAGCATCGGCGCGCCATCCTCATCGAGGATCATGAAGGCGCCGATATGGGGCCGGTCCTCATCGGGGATAATTTCCGCGCCGCGCGCGAGGCCTTCACGCTCCCGCGTCAGGCCCTCCATCTCCTCCTCGATCCGATCGTACTCGCTGTGATCCCCGGACTCTTCGCCCGCTTCAATCGCCTCCTCGCTCGCCACTTCGAGCTCGGCCAGCTTCTCGTCGATCTCGGCGATCCGTGCCACAGCCTCCGCCGAGGGATCTTCATAACGGGGATAGTAGTGGTGCAGACCTTCACTCGCCTGCCACCCGACCTGCGTTGCAAGCAGCGGCTTGACCCAGCCCAGCTTGGTCCCGAGCACCGCGATCTCGGCCTCATGGGTCAGTTTGTTCATCGCCATCTCGCGCAGGAGGTCACCATCGACCCAGCACCCCTCGCCGGCGCTGGCAAAGAGATCGCGCTCGATCCGGCCGCCGCCGCCGACGTAATCGGCTTCGCCCACCAGCAGCGCGATCGGGTTGTCGCCCTCGATGCTGGCAGCCGCGATCGCCCGGCGAATGGCGTCGGGATTTTTCGCCTGCCAGGTTCCGCTGACGCTTTCCCAGACCGCGAGCTGGCGGGTGTGATCGCTGGTCGAACCATAGGCCGCCGCGACATCGAGTGTGATCTCGTCGTCGGAGAGCGCGGCGAAAATCGGGGGCGCAAGATCGGCAAGGCGCAGGCGCCCGTTCACATGGCGCACCGTCACGCTGAAGCGCCGCGCGACATCTTCAACGCTCGCGCCATCGGCGACGATATCGCGGTAGGCGGTGCATTCCTCGGCCGGGCTCATGTTTTCGCGGATGAGGTTCTCGATGAGGCTGATCTCGCGCATGGCCGCGCCCTCGTCGCCATAGATCTTGACCTCGACGGCATGGTCCTTGGGCAGCGTTCCCGCTTCGATCAGCTGGCCGATGGCACGCCAGCGCAGACCGCCGGCATGGACGGCATATTTCGTCTTGCGGGGTGTCGCGGGGCTGACGATCAACGGATGGATCAGCCCGTGCTCGGCAATGGATGCCGCGATCGCGGCAATGTGGCGCTCGGGGATGCGCTTGCGCACATTGATGTCGGAGAGGATCAGCTTGCCGTAGGGGATCGTGGTGGTGACATTGGTCATGACTGGATACTCGCGTTTTGCAAGCGAGGTCCGTTTCAAAGGCTCTTTTCGCCCAGGGGACCTCACCCCCCTCCTCCCCCCTCTCCTTTCCTGCGCGCGGGGCTCGCCCCGCGCTGACGGCGCGGCACGCCTCGTCCGCCCGCCACCGGCCGCGCCGGCTTCGCCGGGTTTGAAAGTGTTTTAAAAAGCTAAGTCCAGCTTTAGAATGGATCAGTTTTGCAAACTTGATGTTGGTTTAAATTTCTGCGATAATCCGCAGCATGTCTTATCATTCGCGAGGAAAGTTAAACCAGCTCCAGCAGCTGCCCGACGGGGCTCTGGTCGATGCTGCATGGCTTGAGGGCCATGGCTACTCCTCCTCCCTGCGCCACCAATATGTGAAGGCAGGATGGCTCCATCAGCCCGCCGCGCGGGTCTACCGCAGGGGCAATGGGCCGCTGACCTGGCAGCATGCGATCATATCGCTGCAGAATTTCCTGGATCTGGACCTCACGATCGGCGGCCGCACCGCGCTGGAGGAGCTGGGCTACGGGCACTATCTGGGCCGCACACGCAAGGTGCATCTATATGGTCCGTCCAAGCCGCCCAGCTGGCTCGCCGCCCTTCCCCTCGATGTGAGCTTCCAGTGGCACAACAGCCTGCGCCTCTTTCCCGCCGATCCCGAAAGCGCGGCACCGCCACAGCCGGCAGGCGAGCCGGCATCCATGCTGCCCGGCGGCTTCATGGCGACAGCGGGCAAGCTTCAATGGGGCATGCGGCTTTCCAGCGCAGAGCGCGCACTGTTCCAGCTGCTCGACGAACTGCCGGGCCAGGAATCCTTCCATCAAGTCGACAAGCTGGTGGAGGGTCTGGCCAATCTCAGCCCGCGCAAGCTGCAAGTCCAGCTCGCGACATGCCGCAGCGTCAAGGTGAAGCGTCTCTTCTTCTTTTTTGCCGATCGGCACCGCCATAGCTGGCTGGAGCGGATCGACCGCGACCAGGTCGACCTTGGCCAGGGCAAGCGCGTCCTCGTCAAGGGCGGTAAGCTTGATCCCACCTATCTCATCACCGTGCCCGGAGACCTTGATGGCCTTTCTTGACGACTACCACCAGCAGGTCGCGTTGCTGGTGCGCGTCTTGCCTTTCGTTGCAGCGGACAAGGACTTCGCGCTGAAGGGTGGCACGGCCATCAATCTGTTCGTGCGCAATCTGCCGCGCCTCTCTGTCGATATCGACCTCACGTTTCTGCCTGTGGCCGATCGACCCACATCCCTTGCCGCGATCGACGCGGGCATGGCGCGGCTCGCCGATGCGATCACCCGGGGCATCCCAGGGTCGCATGTCGCACGGACCCGCAAGCCACCTGACAACATCATCACCAAGCTGGTCGTGCGCGCGGGCGAAACCCAAATCAAGATCGAGGTGACCCCGGTTTTGCGCGGCGTCGTCTATGCGCCCCAGGAAACCGACGTGGCTCCTGCCGTCGAAGACGCCTATGGCTTTGCCAGCATCCAGCTGGTATCCTTCGCCGACCTTTATGCGGGCAAGATTGTCGCCGCACTCGATCGCCAGCACCCTCGCGACCTGTTCGACGTGCGCGACCTGCTGGCGAATGAGGGCATCACCGAGGAGTTGCGCGAGGCGTTCATCGCTTATCTCGTGAGTCATGACCGCCCCATCGCGGAGGTGCTCGCCCCCACGCTCAAGCCACTTGAGGAAGAATTCGCCCACGGCTTTGAGGGCATGACCCGGGAGGCGGTGCCGCTGGAAGATCTGGTCGCGGCGCGTGACGCCATCATCAGCGAGATGATCGGCGGCATGCCCGAACACCACCGGCATTTCCTCATGGGCTTCAAGCGCGGCACGCCGGACTGGTCCCTGCTCACCGTACCCACGGTGCGCGACCTCCCGGCGGTGCGCTGGAAGCAGATCAACCTCGACAAATTATCAGCGGAGAAGCGGGAGGCAGCAGCGGGCAAGCTTGAGCGCGTGTTGTTCCCCGGCTGAAGGTCTCGACGTCACTCTCGGCCCGGGCGAGTTTGGGGCCGGGTCGGGCTCGGATCGATTTGAATTTTCATGCGGGCGATTTACTACCGGGCGGCAGGGCCATCGAAGGCTTGGCCCGCCGTCGAGCGCCTCTCCCGGAGCGAAATTGCATGGCCGAGCTGAATCTCGAATATATCGCGCAGCTGCATGGCAGCATCGTCCAGACCATCTGCGAGGTGTCTGCCGATCGCCAAGGCGAAACACCGCCGGGCGAGCCCAAGACCCTCTACATCGGCTCCGCCGAGGTTTGCCAGACGCTCACCATGCTTCTGGCAGAATTTCTTGAAAGCACACCCGGGCTGGAGACCCCCGGCGACATCAGGCGCCTGACCGAAACCATCGCCAGCAAGCTGAGGGCCGGGATCCTGGACATCCGGCGGCGGCGAGCAGAAACGGGCGGCGAGCCATTGCCGACCGTCATCATCAACAGCAACTGACGAAGAAAGTCGCAGGATCACCTGGCACTCCTGCGTCAGCGTGCTGTCCTCGTGACCTGTCGCTTTCGGCAACCCCATCGACCGGTGAACTGTCACCGGTCGGGGCGGAACCATTACGCTTCGGCGGCCGCGGGCTCTGGAGCAACCGCCTTGGCAGGACGACCGCGACGCTTCGCCGGAGCCTCGCCTTCGACCTCCGTCGTCGCCTTCTTCCGTTTCGTAGCCGGAGCTGGCGCCTTCACGTCGACGGGCGCGGCGCCTGCATCGGTCTTCGCTTTGCGCCCCAGACCGATCTTGAGCGCCAGTTCCTTGCGCTTGGCGGCATATTGCGGGGCCACCATCGGATAGTCCGACGCCAGGTTCCAACGCTTGCGATACTCCGCAGGCGTAAGGCCATGGTCGGTTGCCAGGTGCCGCTTGAGCATTTTCATCTTCGCGCCGCATTCAAGGCAGACCAGCACCTCGGGCTTCACAGAGGCACGCACGCTCACGGCAGGCTCACGCTTCTCATCACTCTCTTCAGGCTCCTGTCCAAGCGCGCTGAGCGAGGCATGAACCGACCGGATGAGAACCGGAAGCTCGTCTGCGGTCACAGTGTTGTTGCTGACATGAGCGCATACAATGTCGGAAGCCAAGGTCAGAAGAGTTTCATCAATCATAATTTTCTCAAACTCACGAGAATGCGGGGTGGAAATTCGATTTCACTTATGTTCGACGCGGCAAGGCATATCTGAATCGTCTTTGAAAACCAGTCAATTCTAATGACACGCGACACGGTCAGGCATGACACCGCGAAAGTCTCCGGAAGCGGAGGATTGATATTGCGAGCCGAAAACACCTTGGACGTTCCAAACCAACGCGTCGGCGTCTTTCGGCCTATCTCTCGATCATTCAGCTGAACCCGAAGTCGCACGCTTCGGAATTTTAAGAGGTCCTAGCGTGCTAAACTTCACCTCGCCTGCTTTGCCAACCCGCGTGTAGAATCGAAACCGCTCATTAACGAGCAGCGCACATTTTTTGACAGTTTCTTCCAAAACGGAATTCACCATTCTGGTTTTGTCCGCCTTGAACATCAGATGGTAGAAGGACGTCCAGAACACCGCCGCGTCATCGAACCCTATTTCGTTCATGGGCGCGAGCACCGAATGACACTTGCTGCGTTCGAGCAGAAGTCTGGGAAAATCACCTCGGCCTGCGAGGCAAGAGGACAAAAAGAGCCGCCTCCCATCCATATGAGGCGCGAGGATGTCGGCAAGCTCTTCGTTGGAGACGTAGCGCGTGGTCAAAGCCACACCGACATTCTGGCCGTCGTCATCACGGACCCCATGACAGGAGAGATGAAAATAGCGATGCTTGGAGTTGCCGAATTCCTGAGCGATCGCTTTGAGTTCGTTCAAGGTCCGGATGCAGACATAGGCACTGGGCTTGCCCGAAAGGTTCATCGTGCGGCTTATGATCTCGCCTTCCCGATGGCTTTGCTCTTCAAGGAAGCCAAGACTCTCCACGATGCAAACGGTCGGTTTCTTCATAAGATCTCGATTTCGGACCGCGATGCCCACGATGCACGGACATAGTGAGGCTCGTGAGGGGTTAGTGTTCTCGCCGATTGGCGTGGCTCCGATCAGGACCGTCCGTTCATTTCGCCACCCTCACGGCTCTCAAAGAGCAGATTCCTTGAGAAATTCCTGAGCAATCTCGAACGAGGCGAAGGTCGCAAGGATCTCTTCCTTCCCGTGTGGCCGGGCCGGCCCCCGCACGAGAACGACCTTCCCATCGCGCAGCATGGGGATCGGTCGCCGACGTAGGTCGACCCAGGCCGCTTGCTTCTCGGCTGCAAGCGCACAGGCAGCGTCATAATTCTCCGCGATGCCCAAGACTGAGCTGCGATCGGTGGCGCCGCCATTCAGGCAACGAACCTGAATGCGCCCATCGGGCAGCGTGAGCCCGAAAGGTTTATCCCACCATGCATCGAGCTCCGCCTTGGGGCGGCGGGCGTTGGAGGTCTCATCGAAGCCCGCGCGAAGGTCAGGGTCTAAAGGAATTCGATCCGTCATCTTCCCTCGAACCTTTCTGGCTTTCGATGGAGCCGTTCCATCCGGCAATAGGGGTATGCCTCGGTGGACCGTTGGTCAACCGGCGCATTCTCGTGAAAGGAACGGGCGATGCCATCGCCAGCAGCCCTCGCGCGCGAACGGGCCTGCCTAAAGTGCATTAAGCGGTTCCCCCGCCCCCTTGGCCTCCCCGGCTCTCTCGACAAGATAGAGAGGCGGCGGATCGGACCAGACATAGCCGAATTTTTCCATCTGCAATGCCATGGACCGCCGGTAGCGCTCGGGCCAGTCGAGGTGACGTTGCACCCGGCGACTGATTTTGACGACCTCGGCCGCGAGCAAACGCCGGCGGGCGACAAGCACCGGATCGATCCAGTTGGCGCGGTCCTCCTCCAAACGCTTCACCGCGGCGGCGGCGCGCTCATAGGCGGCTCCGATCTCGCCCGCATAGCCGACCAACCGGGCATCATCATGCTCGATGGGCGGATAGCCAGCGCCGGGACACTGTGGCCCACCAACATGGTGGTGAACCACAGTGCCGTTTTTCCGAAGATGCTTTTTGCGCCCGCAGATCTGGCAACGAAAGGAGCCACGACGGCTCATGCCGCGAGCGCCTTTACGACGTCATTGGCCGTGCCGACCGGCACGAAGAGCCGACATTGAAACTGGATGATCTCGGTAAAGCACCCTTTCGCCTTATAGGTCGGCAAGGACCGGGCATCGAAGCCGATGATTTCGAGCCGGGCCTCACCGTTGACGCGGCTCCGCCGGAGGGAGAGGCCGCGGGCTTCATCCAGTTGGACCAGTTTACCGGCCATCGCTGCGTCGACCAGCTCAACGGCTGTCATCCGGATGGCACCATCCAGCCCAAGTTTCTTGAGCAGCCGGTTGATCGCCTCGGCCGGCACGATGCGACCGAGCATCGATTGCCCCTCGGTGGTGACGACCCGTCGAACCTGAGCTTCATCGCCCAGCATATTCCAGATCGGCAGGAGGCGACCGGTCGCCAGGAAGAAGCGCTCCGTGACAGGACGGCTTTCTAGTTCGGCGCATTCAGCGTCCCAAAGGGGCAGAAAAGCGGCAAGATCCAGGTCATCCCAGTGGGACTCTTCCAGCTCGCTCGCGGTGATCATCTGCCGCCCGCTCGGGCGCTGCAGGCTATAGCAGCGCAACGCGATGCCCTCATCGGTGATCCGGCCCCGGTCCGGAAGAAGCAGAGCGACCTTCCCCGATCTCCCGTTGCGCAGGAAGCGTGCTGCGGCGCCGACCTTCACCGCGCGCTCCTGGATCTCGTCGCTCGTGAGGCATTTCACGGCCCATTGGGCTTCGAGGGTCAGCAATTCTGTGATCGCATCATCTTCGCGCGTCAGGAGCGCGCGCCTGTCAGTCACGGTGAGCCGGTCCGCAACCACGGTCTCGACCCCAGCATCGAAGGTGCCCGCCTTCTTCGCGGCATCGATCCGGGTTTCCACAAGCCCCAGAAACTCATCGAAGATGGCATTCTGAAGGGCGATAGGCAGAGCAAGTATCCGGTTAAGCCAGCGCTGGATTGGCGGAAGTTTCTCGATTAGCTCTCCCTCCTGCTCCAGCTGCAGGCCAGTGCGATCACAGAAATCCGTGAACGATGTGGAGGTCAGCTTGCCCGTATGGAGAAGCCGATACCATTGCGTCAGCGCCTCGCGCGCATAATCGCTTTCGAGATTGTCCGCTGGGTCGAACAGGTTCTGACCGCCGGTTTGGCGTTGGCCGCGCGTCAGCGCGCCGAGCGCATCAAGCCGCCGCGCGATCGTCGAAATGAAGCGGCGCTCGCCGCGGCAATCGGTTGTGACGGGACGAAAGATCGGCGAGGACGCCTGATGCGTGCGGTTGGTCCGGCCCAGTCCTTGGATCGCCTTGTCAGCGCGCCAGCCCGGTTCCAGCAGGAAATGGACCCGCCGCTCCTGGTTCGCAGCGGCAAGGCTGGCATGGTATGAGCGCCCCGTACCCCCGGCATCCGAAAACACGAGCACCCGTTTCTTGCCGGCCATGAAGAGCTTTGCGTCGGCAACACCGGCCGATGCCGCCCGGGATTGCAGCTTTTGCGATCCGTCGGACAGGTTGATCAGCCTTTTCGTGCGTCCCGTGACCTCGGCGACCGCATCGACCCCGAACCGGGTGATGATCGCGTCGAGCGCCGGAGCGATCGGAGGCAGGGCCGCGAGGAGCTCGATGGTTTCGTCGCGAATGCGCAAGGCCTCCGCGCTATGGACCGGATTGCCCTCCTCATCGAAAAGCGGGCGGGAATACTCCTTCCCTTCCGCGTCAAAGACGCTCTCCATCGCGCGCGTGGGAAAAGCATTCTGGAGATAGGAAAGGCAAAGCTCCTTGGGTGACAGGTCGATCGAGAGCTCGGCCCGGTCTTGCGGATCCAGATCGGCAAGCCGGCGATCGAGCAAGGCTTCGCTTGTCGACACGAGCTGGATGACAGCGCTCATCCCCTCATCGAGCGCGCTCTGGATCGCTGGCAGAAGCGTGGGCAACTTCATGGCCAAAAGCAGCTGGCCGAAGAAGCGCTGAACGCTGCTCTGGAAGCGGCTGCGCGCGGCAGCAAGCGCTCGGCCGTTCAGCGTGGTGCCCGTCAGGCGATCGACTACCCCCGTGGTTGCGAGCGCCGTCTCCATGTGGCGATAGATGATGCTCCAGGCCTCTGACCAAGCATCGAAGTCAAGGATTTGCTCGGGCGTCAGGCTGTGTTCGAGGATGTCATATTCGACACCGGCATAGGAGAGCGACCGGGCCGTGTAGACCCCCATAGCCTTGAGCTCGCGTGCGACGAGCTCCATCGCTGCGATGCCGCCTTCCCGGATCCGTGCGGTGAAGGATTCGCGATCGACAAACTGGGTCCCCTCGCCCCAAAGCCCGAGCCGCACGGCATAGGCCAGATTGTTGATGTCGGTCGCTCCGGTCGCAGAAGCATAGACCACCCGCGCACGCGGGAGGCGATTTTGAAGTTCGACGCCGGCAACCCCTTGCTGTGATCCTTTGGTCGCGCCAAAGCGCCCTTCCCCTCCTGCGACCCCGCCCATCGCATGGGCTTCGTCAAAGAGGATGCATCCGTCGAAGTCCGGCCCGCACCACTCGATGAGTTGCTGCAAGCGCGTTTTGCCGCCTGAGGAACTGCGCAGCGTGGCATAGGAAAGAAAGAGGATCCCTGCCGGCAGGGCAATCTTTGCCTCCGGCTTGAATTTCGTCATCGCCTGAATGTCGATGGCAAGGCCACCCATGGCTTCCCAATCGCGGATGGCATCGACCTGGAGGGCGCTGGTTTCCGAAAGCCAGATGTGGCGGCGATGACCGCGAAGCCATTGGTCCATCAAGATGCCGGCAAGCTGTCGCCCCTTGCCTGCCCCGGTGCCATCGCCGAGGAAGAAGCCTTGGCGATAGACCTGTCCCTGGGCATCGGGCTTGAGCTCCAACCCTCTCTCGGGGACCGCGTAGCGTCCGGCCAGGTCACGCTCAGTTGCGTCGAGCGCATGCACGACCGTCTCAAGTTGAGCATCCGACAGGATCTGCTTTTGCAAGACTGCGCGGGGAAAGCGTGGAACGTAGGATGGCGCGGGCGGCAGTACCGAGGCCATGGCGGCCGATTCCACCAGAGCAGCGGGATGCCGCGCAGCACCGGGGAAGGCGATGCGCTGCGGTCGCCATGGGGAATAGACGGCGCCTCCGTCGGAAGTGATGAGATCGGCGCTTGCCGGTCCATAGGTGGCTTCGAGCCAGTCCTTCGCATCCTCGCAGTGTTCAGTTGCGCCTGCCTGAGCGCGGCGGCCCGGCGTGGGCGCGTTAGCTGCAAAGCCCTTGAAGAGAGATCCCTTTCCAGATACCCCCCGCATTGGGGCGGACTTTGCCGAAACGGGCTCAGGGCAAGGCGCGCGTCGGGGCATCGCGTCGATGAGCGCGACGGCATGTTCGAGCGAGGCGCAGGGCGTGGCGGACCCCGACGAACACCCGGGGATCTTGTCGATGACGAAAAGCCGAACGGCGACTTGGGTGCCATGGGCACGGAACACCTGTTCGATCCGCAGATGCGCCGTCACCCGGCAGTCTGGCATGGCGCGCCCGAACAACTCGCTCTGACGTCCCTGGCCGGAAAAGCCGTCAGGCATGATCGCAACGAGCCGCCCGCCCGGACGCAGGGAAGCGAGCGCGGCCACCAGATGACGGGCGGCGGCCAATCCATCTTCAAGTCCGGCAGCATTGCGGGCAAAGGGCGGGTTCATCAGGATGACCGAAGGCCGCAAACCCAGATGCTCAATGCGAGTGGCATCCTGCCTACTGACCCGGGCATTTGGAAAAAGGAGTTGCAGCAGGGCTGCCCGGTTGGCGTCCAACTCATTGAGAAGGAGGGCCCTGCCATGCCGTGCCCATAACGCGAGCATACCGGTGCCAGCACTCGGCTCCAGAACGATGTCATGCTGACCAATGTCGGCCATGCGAGCGGCGACCCAGGCAAGGGCTGGGGGCGTGGAAAAGTGCTGCATGGCCACCTGCTCTTCGCTGCGCACAGTCTGGGTAGGAAGCAAGGTGCTCAGCTCTTGCAGCATTTTGAGCGCATCTAAGGGTACGGCGGGGATGGCCATGGTTTGGAGATGGAGGACGATGGCAGCCTCGCCCGCGATGAAACTGTCGCGTTGGGTCCAGGCCCCGTCGGCGTTTGAGGCCGCGAAAGCGTGGGTCATCGCCTCATTGATCACAGGGCGGATCAAGCGTTGGCGGGATTCGAAAGGGGATTGGAGCGATTGGGCGGCTGTGAGCAGTTGGTGGTGCCAGATGTTTGCCGGGGGAGTGACATTACGCATCGTGGAGGAGCCTTTCACTGGGACCCGATTGGTCCGCTCCTCCCTCCCCCCTCTCCTTTTCGCCGCGCCCGCGAGGGCGCGTAGCGCCGAGGGGCATGCGTTCTTGCGTGGTTTCGGCTAATGCTGGTGATGCCTGGTCAGGACCGACGGTTGCGAGCGATCTAGAATCTGAAAAATTATAAAAACGCCCGCCGCGGATGCGGTGGGTGATTCAAGATTCTATTGATTCTAGATTCAGAGCCGAAAAAGCCTTTGGTTTCATCAGGCTATTTCGTGTTTCCTGTCCGCGTGGGGGAGGTTTCCTGTCCTGATGGGGGCATGAACCTGACCGATTGGGGGAGTTTGCCTGCCCTGCTGGGGGTATCCTGTCCTCTTGGGGGCTACTCTGAGAGTCCCGATTTTGCGCCGTTTTCTGATTGAAATTGGCGGCACTCTTCGCTTGGGAGCTGGAACTGCGCGACTCGGCGGGTTTCTTGATGTTTCTGCCGGCTTGCCGCTCGTCCCTATCCTGTCCGATTGGGGGCCTTCGCGCCGGTTATCCTGACCTGACTTGACGATGGAAGTCAGGTCAGGCAGCATTTGTGGGGCAAAGGCGAGAATCATGGCGGAACCCACCACACCCGATGTAGAAGAGATTGAGGAGGATGTCTCCTCTGCTCGGTCTATGCGTGTGGCTGCGACATTGGCAGGCAAAGGCGGGGAGGATTTCGCCAAGCCCGGCAAGTTGATCGAGGTCCGTTTCGTCAAGGGCCAGTCGCTGAGCCTGACAGCGTCGCGTCTTCTCGCTCTGATGATCCTCACTGCTGGCGGCGACGCCTGGCGCGACATTCCTCACAGGATGCGGAAGGCGGATATCCGTCGAGGCCACAAGGGCAACGAGCGCATTGTCGATATGCTCGAAGAGCTGCACCGAACCCTTTTCGCCGAGGACGACAAATCCTGGCGAGGGAAGCGTGCGACCAAGCGCTTCAGTCTGATCCAGGCTTCGTGGGAAGAGGTTGAGGATGATGACAAGGAGACAGGCTGGATCGAATGGCAATTCACGCCAGACGCCCGGCGCCTGATCCAAGAGTCGCAGACCTACGCGGTCATGAACCGCCAGGCAGTCCTTGGCTTTCGTTCGGCCTATTCGCTCAAACTTTATGAGGAAGGCGCACTGCGGCTCCATCGGCGGCAACCGGTTTGGAAGGTCGATATGGTTGGGCTGCGTGCAGCGCTCGGCATCGCGCCGGAGAAATACGCTGACTTCGCTCAATTGCGTCGCAAAGTCCTGTCCGTCGCCAAAAGCGAGATCGATCAACTCGCTCATTTCACAGTCGACTGGACCGAGCTGCGCCGCGGACGCGCTGTCAACGAAATCGAGTTTCGCTTCACGCCCAAGGCAGCGCCAGCCCAACTCGAACGGGTTGATGAGCTGGCGCGGCACTCGAAGGGGCGGACCGCGCGGCGAGAGAATACGGTCGAGACCGTAGTCGAGGACTCCCCTGCCCTTCCAGATAATGCTGTTGCCGCGATCGTGGCTAACCTCACCAACAACCTGGCTTCGCCGGATCGCGCCCCGCGCGCAAAGTTTGCTCGCTTCCCTTCCGGTTCTCTCAGATACGGGGCACAGGAATTTTACGACAT
Source organism: Novosphingobium terrae (assembly GCF_017163935.1). NCBI lineage: Bacteria > Pseudomonadati > Pseudomonadota > Alphaproteobacteria > Sphingomonadales > Sphingomonadaceae > Novosphingobium > Novosphingobium terrae. Next base: position 198,434 of record NZ_JABVZR010000003.1, read on the forward strand.
TGCTCTCGCATCGGGCGGTGGTTGGGACGTCGATCTGATTGCCTCTGCCTATCGAGAGAAGATGAAGGAGCGTCTGAATGCTCTCTCTGGGCCTAAGCTGGAAATGTCCTGGAAGGGGCATTGTGAGTCTTTCTACTCTCGGCGTGGGCGACCATCCTAAAAACTGAAGGCCTTCAATTTTTAGGCAGAGGGCCATTTGGGCGATGCCGATCGACAGGCTGCATGCGACCTCCCCTCCCCTGTCCTGCCCGGCGAGACGAAAATCCAATCGAAGCCGGCTCTGCTCAAAATCTTGCTTGGCCGGATCTTGGTTTGCGCTCTCGCAACATCCAGCAGCGCATTTGACGCTGTGACCCATCATGACGCTCTTCTGTCGCTGTGGGATCAGGCGTTCATTGGGATGAACGCCATCATCGCCACCAGTTGTAGCAACGAAAAGGACGGTGGCCTGGAATGCTTCCCAGGCTTCAAACATGGCACATGTTGGGTAGGGTTCTGGGAGGCGGTCTTCGGACAGCGACGTCGTTCGCTGAAAATTGAAGGCCTTCAATTTTCCGGCTGACCGAGGGTCGAGACACCGTGATCGCCACTTCGGGCTGACCTCGACGGACATTTTCCGCTGGGGCGCCCGCTTCGGCGTCCGGAAAATTTGTCGGAGCTTGCGGCAAGGCTGCAGTATCTTTTCGAGGGGGAGCTTTTCCATAACGCAGTCGCTTCGGAAGAGGGTTCCGATCCAAACATCGTCGCTGACGCCGACTGTGACGAACTGGTGGTTCGTCAAAGATCCATCCAGGGGATCATGCTCGCGAACACGCCGAACGGGGCTGTTAGAATTTGGGTCACGGTCGCGGTCATCCGTGGAAAATTGAAGGCCTTCAATTTTCTGTGGGACCGCGTGGCCGGCGGCTATGGCGAGCCAAGTGTTGAGAGGCTTTCTATCCTGGTCGAGCAAGTGGCTCGGGCGATTCTCGTAATCCTCTGTGAAGATCGCGCCTAGTCTGATCGCAACGTTAGGAGGAGGTTCGCGGCATTCCCTTCAGCGTCCGTCCGATCGGGTGATCACGGATCCTTCGCTGTTGCAGTAGCGTCAGTCGAGGCGCGGCTGCCGACAAAGCTGGAGCAGAAAATCGCGAGGCGATGGGGGGCAGCTGATGCCCCATCGGGGCACTGAGGACGAGAGGTGCTTGAGGGGGCCGCGTGGTGCTCACTGCAAGTTGGTATGCGGACGGAAAATTGAAGGCCTTCAATTTTCCGTCCGATGCCCTCTCGGCGCCCCCAAGAGGACAGGATAGGAGTTCCGCTGTGATCCAATCGCGAAGCTATCTTTCCTTTTTTGGGAAGATGAGGGATATCGGTTGGCCACTGTTCAGGCAGTCCTGTTAAGCCCAAGCCGGGCCACTGTGTTCAAGCGAACGCGGCTAAACGCCGTGAGGTTGCGCAGACGGCAACGGTCATGAGTTGCGATCGTCTTTGGCTCGCCCGCAAATCCAGGAATTTTGATCCGGCGGTCTTCGTGCCAACCTGGCCCGTGATAGAGTGTGGGTTAGGGAGGCTTTCTGCGGCTCCCGATTCTTTGCTTAGAGCGTTCCCACCTCTGGCATGCGCTTTTCGCTCGGCACCCGCGCGAAGTTCTGATGCGGCTCGATCGTCAAGTAAGGCGCCGAAGGGGCGGGTTGTCGATCCGAACTCTGAGAAAGGGGTTTCCCGCAGGCGGTGTTGCGAGAAGCGGACAGGGTGTCTGGCCGACCGCGAGCCCGCTTTCGGTTTGATCATTCCCAGCCACTTTCACCCCGGGGTCGTGTAGGTCGGTGGAATCTGCCCCAAGAGTGCGCATCCCTCTATCAAAACCCATGCCTCGCGCCCCGACCTCAAGGGGAGGTGTGAGCGCGCGGAATGGAGAGGAGGGGCGGGAAGGGGGGATTAGCACAGGCTAGAAGTCCATGCTCTATGCGAGCATGAAACCCTGCTCACCGATGGGGCTATTCACGATCGCGTTGCACTATGCGAAGGCGATCTAAGTGGTCAGTCGGGCCCCGACGTTCTGCCTAATTGCCGGGATCCCCCAAAATTGAAGGCCTTCAATTTTTTGATGAAGGAAGATTTTGCGCCCCCAAGAGGACAGGATAGAGTTCACTCGTAATGAGCGATTCGCGAGTTTCCGGGCCTCGGGTTTGAACTCTGGACTAGGGTGTAACGCTGATCTGTGAAAATCACGGGTGCAGCATTCAACCTTCAAATTTTCGACATAGATTGACCAAAATGTGAAAGTTGGGCATCATCACTCCAGCTTTTACATGGGGTGGTTATGTCGGCAGCCATTGACGCAGTTCGAGATGAGCAAACGCTGGATGTCGGAGAGCTCGCAGACCGCTCCGCTGGCGTTCTGGAGCGGCTGCGCGATTCGGCGCGCGCTGCGCGCGCGGGAGATCGGCGGGAGCCGACATTTCCCATCGGCAAGGCTGCCAGCTTGGTTGGCCGTTCGACCCAAGCCATCAGGGAAGCCGAAGGTGACGGGCGTCTCATTCCACCGGAGCGCGGTGGGAACAACCGCCGGATGAATTACACCCTTGGACAGATCAACGATATGCGCGGCGCATTCGGGACGAGGCCCTGGCGCTCGCCTGAAGATCCCTGCGCGGTACTGGCAGTCCAGAACTTCAAGGGAGGGGTGGGCAAGTCGACGGTGTCGGTGCATCTCGCTCAATATCTGGCCATTCACGGATACCGGGTGTTGCTGATCGACTGCGATAGCCAGGCCTCCGCAACAACTCTTTTTGGCTATGTCCCCGACCTTGATTTGGATGAGGAAGAAACCCTCTATCCCTATCTGCGAGAGGGCGAGCGGGACTCGCTGGATTATGCGATCAAAAAGACCCATTTCGATGGACTGGATCTGATCCCGGCCAATCTGCGGCTCTTCCAGTCGGAATACGAGCTGGCCGCACGCATGGCGCGCGGGCAGGGGGCTCTGCTGGACCGTCTCGCGGCGGGGATCGCTTCCGTGAGCGACCTCTACGATGTGGTGATCCTTGACCCGCCGCCGGCGCTGGGCGCGATTTCCCTGTCGGTCTTGCGCGCAGCGAACGCTCTTGTTGTGCCCGTTCCGCCGACGGTGATGGACTTCTCCTCGACGACGGCTTTCCTCTCGATGCTCGATGAGACGATTTCGGAACTCAAGGGCCACGATCTGGCGCCGCAGCTTAAATTCCTCCGCTTCGTGGCCTCCAAGGTCGACGAGGGCAAGTCGATGCAGAAGGGGCTGCTCGACATGATGTATCAGATTTACGGAAATGCGATGGTGCGCACGCCTCTCAAGGATTCCGCTGAGATCGACAATGCGACCGCCCGGCTCATGACCGTCTATGAGCTCGACGGACCCATGACGAGCAAGGAAGTGCGCAACCGCTGTTTGACCTATCTCGACGGCGTTTGCGGCGAAATCGAGATCGACATTCGGCGGATTTGGCCGAGCCATTTGGGACGGCTGCGCAAGGAAGGTCACGCCTGAAATGGAAAAAATTGAAGGCCTTCAATTTTTGAGCGGAGCATCGAAATGAGCTCGAAAAACCTTAGCTTTGTCGCGGATTTGACGGCAGGTGCGACGCCTTCAAAGGATCGGACGGAGCGGTCTAAACGCATCGCCAGCGGGGTTCTGGACAGCAGAAGCAACCAGCTTAGCAAACTGGCGTCTGGAGCCGTGGTCGACAATCCTCAGGAGTTGGTCGATCCGGCGCGCTGTCGCATTTGGGAGCGGCACAATCGCGATTACGCGGCGCTCAATGAGGCGCGATGCGCCGACCTCATCGAAAGCATCGTGGCGCAAAGCAAGCAGGAAGTGCCTGCCATCGTTCGTCGCCTTTCGGGAGATCCCGATTACGATTTCGAGGTGATCTGCGGCGCGCGGCGACACTGGACCGTGAGTTGGCTGCGCGCGCATAACTATCCCGAGATTCGATATCTCGTCGAGGTGCGCAAGCTGAGCGACGAGCAAGCCTTCCGGATTTCAGATTTGGAAAACCGGGCGCGCGAAGATCTGAGCGATCTTGAACGCTCGCGAGACTACCTGCGCGCGCTCGACCTCTATTACGAGGGCAAACAGAAGAACATGGCCGCAAGGCTGCATCAGTCTGAAGCCTGGCTCAGCCGTTATCTCGATCTGGCTCGGCTCCCCGATGCGCTGTTGGTGGCCTTTCCCGATCCCTTTGAATTGAAGATTTCGCATATTCAGGGGCTCAAGCCCGTCCTCAAAGAACAGGGCAAGCGTGAGCTGGTCCTGGCCGAGGCTGCGCGTCTTGCTGAAAGGCGTGAGCGCGGCGAGGAAGGGGTGCCGAGCGCGATCCTCGACATCACACGCGCGTTGCTCGCAGCGACGACAGAGCCGAAGCGAAAAGCTGCCCCCAAGAAGACAGGATCAGTGAATATGGTCCACTCCAGCGGTGGAGCGCCGATCCTCAGGCTCGATGGCAAGAGTCCCAAGACTGTCAGCCTGACGCTGATGGTCAAGGGCGGGGGGAGCCGTGACGATGTGGAGGCGGCTCTCAAGAAAATCTTGGATGAGCATTGGCCAAACAAGCCAATGGAAGTGTAGAACGATCGCTTGTCGAAAACTCCGGAACGCCAGCACAATGCAATAAGGCCAATTCCGCCTCATATGACGGAACTGGCCTACAGCTCACCTAGATAGCCGATTGATAATCAGGCGGGCTAAGTTCGAATAAAATTTCCTCATCCGGCTTGACCACAATCAAGTCGTCTTTCAAAAGGTAAGTGCTTACGGACAGCTACGTCGCCAATATTCTTGGTGCAATTCTGGACGCTGGGAGTGCATGCTACCAATGATCCACCTTCTGATGATACTTGATGAGCGGATCGTCGCGGTCGCATAAGAGTGTCCGTAAGCCTTCATAAATCTCATGGCCAACTTATGGCCTTGAAAGCCGCGACGAACCGTCACGACTTAGCAGCGTTGCTGCGCTTTCAGACCAAGATGATGACGAGTATCGTCTACGCGACGCATGAGTCTCTGAAATACAAGACGTTCAAAGTACCAAAGAAATCTGGCGGGGACCGGACAATCGCGGCACCCATCCCCCAACTTAAATTGCTTCAGCGGCGGCTCGCAGACCTGCTTATGGACTGTCACGCAGCGATCATGGACACCCATCCCCATCGCAAGGGACTGCAGTTTGGGTATCTTCCTGAGCTCTCAGTCGTCGACAATGCCTATCGCCACAGGCGGCGGCGGATGGTTCTGAACGTTGACTTGGCCGACTTCTTTTCATCGATTAATTTTGGCCGGGTCAGGGGGTTCTTCCTGAGCGACGCAGCGTTTCAGCTGCATCCGGTGGTCGCGACGACAATTGCGCAAATCGCTTGCTGGAATAACGAGCTACCGCAAGGGAGCCCTTGTTCGCCAATCATCTCAGGCTTGATTGGTGGGATTCTGGATCGACGTTTGGGCGCTTTGGCCCGGGAGCATGGCTGCACCTACAGCAGATATGTCGATGACCTGACTTTCTCAACCAATGCCGACACATTCCCGAACGAATTGGCTGCGTTGGATCCGGCAACGGGTCGCTGGGCTGTGGGAGGGAAACTATCGCACGCTGTCGGCAAGGCTGGCTTTCTGGTCAATCCCGATAAGACGAGGCTGTTTGGAATGACGGGACGCCAAACCGTAACTGGGTTGGTCGTGAACGATAAGGTCAATATCAACCGCGATTACGAAATGCGAACAAGGGCAGCGGTCCATCACTTTATTCGGAAAGGGGTTTACACCGTTCCCGCGTCGCTGGAGAGCGTAGCAGCGGGGAAGCCTCCAGAGAAGGAGACCAGTCCTCACCGATTAGAGGGGATGCTGCAATGGATTTACAGCGTTCGGGACTTCTCCGATGACCGGAAGGACGGGAGTAAACGCCACCATCCGACTTCATTTAGTAAGGTCTATCGAGAGTTCCTTTTTGCAAAGCATTTCCTATTTATGGATAAGCCTCTCATCTTGTGCGAAGGCAAAACGGATAATGTGTACCTCAATTCGGCCTTGAAGCGCCTTGCTGCGAGCTATCCCTCTTTAGGAAGTTGGGTCGGCGCTGATTTCAAATCAAACCTGAGATTGTTTCGTTACACGAGCAAATCCCTCCAGATTCTTCATCTTGGTGGAGGGTGCGGCGATATCGTCCAACTTGTCCGTGATTACCGGAGACTCTGGACCCGATTGGTCCATCGCCAGATCGCTCAGCCGGTGGTTCTCGTTGTTGATAATGACGAGGGTGGGGCAAGCGTCTTCAAGGCAATTAAGGAAGTTGGCGGACCTGACATCAAGATCGCCGAGCCGAAGATTCTGTTCCACGTCTTTCACAATCTATATATCATCAAGACGCCTTGCGGTTCTGGAACTCCTAAAAGTTGTGTTGAAGATTTGTTCGATGCCGCGACACTTGGGCAAACACTAGGGGGAAAGACCTTCAATCCTGCATGCGACGAAGAAACCGCCAAGCATTATGGGAAAAAGATATTCGCTGAAGGGGTCATTCGCCCTAATTGGAAGACAATCGATTTCGCCGGATTTCATTCAATACTGGCATCTCTTGAGGATGCAATAAAGGGATATTACGGTATGCTCGTTCCATGAAGCATTGTTCATTTTTTAAGTTGTTCGATGCGATCTTGATCCGGGACGCTGATTTTATACGATCAAAGGTAAAATCTAGAGTACGCGGGCATTCGAAATTCTTTGATGGTAGGTTTCTGAGACGAAATCGATAAAAGCGACAGCTGCGCCAACTGCCAGCCTTGCATGGCGAGGTTCCAAGCCACGATGCTTGCCGTCGCGTCCGTGACCGGTTCCATAAAGGCTACGGATCTCGGAGAGATACTGGGTGATGGTCGTCAGGTTGCGTAGCAACAGGCGGATCGTTTCCGCGCCTTTTGCTTCATCGGAGATCCCCTCTGGCACAAGTTTAAGTTCTTTGGTGAGCAATTTTGTGAGCTCAGGCAATGTCGATTTCCTACTAAAATCGATACTCTGCCGAGTGAGGATCGATTTACAGCAGGTTTCAACCAGATCTTTTGCGGTCCCGATTGCAAGCGCTGGGTCAGATTCCACCGCGAGTTCGAGACGCTCAATTTCCTTCTGCATCCATCCTGCATCCAACGCGTCTGCCACCGTCCTCGCGCGAGAGGCTGAACGGTCACCCGCGAGACCTGGCCTGCGAGCCACGAAACGCGGTCGTCCTGCGATACGCTCTACCTCCACCAGTTCCCAACCGTCCTGGCGTAGTTGGTCATTGAATTGCGCTGCCAGCTTGATGGCTTCGTCTTTGTCCGGGCGGACGACCGGATGCACAATTTCGCAGAGGAATCGCAAGAACTGCTCGTCTGGGCCGCTTCGAAGAGCAAAACGGGCATCATCGAACACCCAACCGTCGTCCCAGTCGAAATTGTTGACCCGGTGTTGATAGATGTCGCCAGAAGCATCTTCATATCTGCCATCATATGAGGGCAAAGCCTGAAGGTCATAGATCCGTGCAAGGAAATCTACGTCATCCAGGCTGCCGGACCAGGAGACGGAGTCGATGGTCAGGCCATCAATGATGTTTTGGCGGGTCTGTCGTCGAATTCGAGTGTTTGGTGCCGCCACGGCTCCGGCGGCGGCGATCCGAGGGACGATCTTTGCGCTGAACCAGTCCTGCGTGTATGGCTCAAGCACGGCCTTGAGGCGCTGGGTGATCTGTTCTTCGACGTTTGCTTTGGCGACGCCCAGCAATGCATAGGCGGCAGTGTCGACCGCCAGAAAAACCGTCCACTGCTCGGTTCCGCCATTCCAATTGTCAAAGCCGGTACGCTGAACGCGCGGCGTGGATTCACGCAGGGTTTCGGCGGCTTGGGTCATTCGCTCCGCAATGAGTAGTTCCTCGACGGTTACGAGGTAGCGTGCTGGCTGCTGCTCAAAATCCTGCACGTCCGCTTCTTCCGCCTCCTTCTAACCCGGATGGACCTTCAGCGGGCCCGGGTCGGGAAAATTGGGCCACGCCGCGTCATGGCTGATGGATCATAGGGCTTCTGTAGCGTCTGAACGTCCTCATACGTTCCGCGTAGCCACAGATCATAATCTTCTGGCTGTAGGATGGTAATCATCGCTTTGGGATGGATCGGTTTCACCAGTGCGTTCGGCTCGCAGGTCACCATAGCAAAGCAGTTGCCTTCATCGGTCGCCTGCCAGAACCCTGCGACAGCGAAAACCGGATGCTCCTTTACCGCGAACCACATCTCACCCTTGAGGGGCGGCTTGCCGTCGCCCAGGTCATGCTTCTCGGGCGTGAACTCGCAGAATTCGGTCAGCGGGATAAAGCAGCGGTTTTCCGGCTTTTCGGCGAGCTTGCGCCATTGCGGGAGACCCAGGTTGCGCACATTGGTCATGGGATAGGCGGCATTTCCGCCTAGCACATCCCAACTCATGACATCCCAGGCCCGCTCGCCCTCCGCGCGTTCGCGGATGACGTAGGCGCGCCCCTTGGGTCGCAGTTCCTGAGGGTGAAAGCGGTTGTCGCGGGGCTGTTCGCAGAACAGCTTGCTTGCTGCCCCGAAAATCGCCTCGGGCTCACCCTTGAATCGAGCACGGTTACACATGGGCCCTCCTTATCAGGCTAATAACCGGGAGCATACACCCGTGGTGGTAGCTCACCACATTTGGTACTGCAGGATTGTTCCAACCCACGCGGGGGTCCTATGTTGCATTCGGATATGAAGCGCATTGCGCTCCACGAAGCTGGGCACGCGGTCGTCGCTGTTCATGAAGGTTTCCGCACCCCCATCATCCGTATCGGCGCGAGGGGCGCGGACACGGTCACGCAACCGGATCTGCCGGGAGCTTCACTCTCCGTCTATATGCGCAGCCGTCTGCGTGTCCTGCTGGCGGGGGCGGTGGCTCAGTGCTTGATGTTGTGTCCTGAAGATGGCGATGGACTGGCCCGGGCTTTCGACGGGCCTGACGCGTCGTCAGACTGGGCCAAAGCTTGCGAAATTATGTCCCTGCTGATCCACGAGCAGACCGGCGGCGAGGGGAGCGAGCGCGGCTACGGGGTTATGATCGATGCCATCAAAGAAGAGGTGGCAGGCGAGATCCGCCGCATCCTGGAGGCGAACAGGGCCATTCTCGATGAGCTTGCCGATCTTACGGTGTGTGCCTTTGACGACATGCTGGAGATCGGTGGGCCGGAGGGCGACACCACGCTTTATGTTGATTCCATTGCGGTTGAGGATGTTCTGCGGGGTGTCGTCAAAACCACCTTCAGCCCGGTTTGAGGAGGGCCGGGGAAGGGGCCTAGTGAAAGTTGCGTGCCTTGACCTTAATCCCCTCGGTAGGCTGTCCCGGAATGATGCCTGACCCCAGGCACAGATCAGGATCGTACAGCTCTCTTGCTCGCCCTAAGGCTTTGTCAGCAGGCTCGCGATGATCTGGCCCGCTACTATTCTTGACCGCATGGGTGCGCGCCACGGGGTAAAGCGCACTGTCGTCTCGCCCACCGACCGTAGAAAGCAGGCTGGAGAGATCATCGAGCCGCTGCGCCACCACATGGATCACATCGCCCTCACGCTGGACCTGGCCACGCACGCCCATCATCCGCGCGCTGAGCACAACCTGCCGGTGTTTCTCGAAGAGGTTGGGCCAGACCACGAGGTTGGCCACGCCGGTCTCATCCTCCAGCGTGATGAACATCACCCCCTTGGCCGAGCCGGGCTTCTGACGGATCAAGACGATGCCGGCCAGATTGATCCAGCGCCCGTCCTTGAGATTCATGAGATCGCCGCATGTGACCATCTTGCGCTCGGCCAGATCGGCGCGGAGGAAGGAGACGGGATGGGCGCGCAGTGAGAGGCTGGTGGTCCGGTAATCCTCCACCACCTCCTCGCCCTCGCGCATGACGACCAACTCGACCTCCGGCTCGATCGCCTCCTCGCGCAGCTTGCCCGCGCGCTCGTCGGTGGCCGCGAAAAGGGGGAGGGGGGCATCGCCCAGCCCCTTGACCGACCATAGACCCTTTCTGCGGGAAAGATCGAGCGAGCCAAACCCGCCCGCGTGACCGATCCGCTCCAGCGCGCGCCCGCTGACCAGCGCCCGGCGCTGGATTTCCTCGACCGAGCTGTAGGGCTGATCCCCGCGCGCCAGCACGATCGCCGCGCCGTCGGCATTCTTCAGCGTGTTGACCATGCAGAAGCCGAGCCGAACCGCCAGATTGCGGCCGCCCGTCGGCTCCAATGTGCAATCCCAGCGACTGTGATTGACGTCGACCGGTCGGACCTCGACCCCATGCTCGCGCGCATCGCGCACGATCTGCGCGGGCTGATAAAAGCCCATGGGCTGGGCGTTAAGCAGCGAGGCGCAAAACACATCGGGGTGATGGCATTTCATCCAGGCGCTGGCGTAGGCAATGAGGGCGAAGGAGGCCGCATGGCTCTCGGGGAAGCCGTAGCTCCCGAAGCCCTCGATCTGCTTGAAGGTCTGCTCGGCAAATTCGGCGCTGTAGCCGCGCGCCACCATGCCGTTGATCAGCTTGTCTTGGAAATGCGAGACGCCGCCGGTCAGCTTGAAGGTCGCCATCGCGCGGCGCAGCAGGTCGGCCTCGCTGGCGGTAAAGCCCGCGCATTCAATGGCGACGCGCATCGCCTGCTCCTGAAACAGCGGCACGCCCAGCGTCTTTTCCAACACGCGCTGCAGCTCGGGCTTGGGATAGGTGATGACCTCCTTGCCTTCCCGCCGCCGGAGATAGGGATGGACCATATCGCCCTGGATGGGTCCAGGGCGGACGATCGCCACCTGGACCACCAGATCGTAGAACGTGGTGGGCTTGATGCGCGGCAGCATGGCCATCTGGGCACGGCTCTCGATCTGGAAGGTGCCGAGCGTGTCGGCCTTGCGGATCATGGCATAGGTCCTGGGATCTTCGGCCGGGATGGTCGCGAGATCCAGAGCAATGCCCTTGCTGTCTTCCAGTAGGACGAAGGCCCGGCGCATGCAGCCCAGCATACCGAGCCCCAGCACATCGACCTTCATCAGGCCCAGGGCATCGATGTCGTCCTTGTCCCACTCAATGATCTGGCGATCGTCCATAGCTGCGGGTTCGATGGGGACCAGCTCGTCAAGCCGATCATGGCATAGCACGAAACCGCCGGGATGCTGCGAGGTATGGCGCGGCGTGTTGATCAGATCCCTGGCAAGATCGAGGGTAAGCTGCAATCGCCGGTCGGTCAGATCGAGGTTGAGCGCCTCCGCGTGCTTTTCCTCGACACCATCCCGGCTCCAGCCCCAGACCTGACCGGATAGGGCGGAGCAGATGTCCTCTGTCAGGCCCAGCGCCTTGCCGACCTCGCGCACCGCGCCCCGGGCACGAAAGCGGGTGACGACGGCGGTGAGCGCCGCATGATCGCGCCCATAATGCTCAAAGACCCACTGGATCACCTCTTCGCGGCGCTCATGCTCGAAATCGACGTCGATATCGGGCGGCTCGCGTCGCTCTGCGCTCACGAAGCGCTCGAAGAGCAGCTCGGATTTGACGGGGTCGATCGAGGTGATCCCCAGCACGAAGCAGACAGCTGAATTGGCAGCGCTCCCGCGCCCCTGGCACAGGATACCCCGGCTGCGCGCGAAGCGCACGATCGAATGGACGGTGAGGAAATAGGAGGCATAGTTGAGTTCGGCGATCAGGCGAAGCTCATGCTCCAGTTGGCCGCGCACCTTGTCGGGCGTCCCATTGGGATAGCGGTCGGGCGCTTTCTCCCAGGTCAGGCGCTCCAGCTCCTGCTGCGGCGTCAGGCCGCTCTCGCCCACCTCATCGGGATAGGTGTAGGTCAGCTCGCCGAGATCGAACGTGCAACGCCGCGCGATCTCGACGCTGCGATGGACAGGCGCGATATCGCCGAGATAGCGGCGGAACAGCCGCTCCATTTCCTCGGCGGGCTTGAAGTCGCGGTCGGCAAAGCGCTCCCGGCGCTTGCCCAGCGTGTCGATGGTGCAGCCCTCGCGAATGCAGGTTACCACATCCTGCAGCATGCGCCGCTCGGGGCTGTGATAAAGCACATCCCCGGTGGCCACGGTCGGCACGCGGACGGCGGCGGCCTGCGCCACCAGATCGCGCAGGCGGATCGCATCCTTGGGGCGCCGCCGTAGCGTCAACGCCATATAGGCCCGGCTGCCGAAGAGACGCCGCAGGCGCAGCAGGGCCTGCTCGTTGGCAGCGTCGGCCCGATCGGGGAGGAGGATGGCAATCAGCCCTTCATGCCAGTCTTCCAGATCCGACCAGTGCAGCTCGCAACTGCCTTTGCCCGCCCGGCGCTTGCCGATGGTGAGCAGGCGGGAGAGCCGGGCATAAGCCGCCTTGTCGGTGGGATAGACCAGCAGCGATGTGCCGCAGACTAGATCGAGCCGGGCGCCGGGAATTGTGCGGATGCCCGTGACCTTTTGCGCGTCCCAGGCACGGACCAGCCCGCCAAAGCTGTTGCGGTCGGTGATGCCGATGGCGGGCAGGCCCAGCATGGTGGCTGCCGCCGCCAGTTCTTCGGGCGAGGAGGCCCCGCGCAAGAAACTGAAATGCGTCGTGACCTGCAGCTCGACATAGCGGGCCTCGGCGAGCGGATCTTCGGCCAGTGAATCGTCGCCGCTCATGCGAAGGCGCCATGGATGTACCAGCTCATTGGGCCGGTGGCGCGCTGCGTGCCGTCGCCCAGACGATAGATCCAGTAGCGCCCGCCATCGGCGGTCTCCACCTGGAAATAGTCGCGTACCGACAGCGGGGTGTCGACCTCTTGTCCCTCCGACTGCCACCATTCGCCATGCAGACGCTCGGGGCCATCGGCGCGCGCCACGCGGTAGCGTTTGCCGCGCCAGACGAACATGGCGGGCGGATGGTCGGGCAGCATGGCGGTGACCTCAACCTTCTCGGGCGGGAGGATCATGCGCGAGGGCCGGGGCAGGGCGGCATCCCAACCCTCGAGCGCTGCGCGTCCAAGCGGAGGCACCAGATCGATCTCGCGCTCGGGCATGCTGCTGGGCCGGGCGGTGGCCTGATAGAGCTGGCGGGCGCCAAAGCGATTGGCCAGCGCGTCGATGAGGGCGGGCAGATCCGGACCGCGCCGGGCAGCAAGGGCATCGGCCTGGGCTCCGGCGAGCGGTTCGGTGAGCGGCGAGACCAGCGTCATCGCTTCGACGCCCATGCCCGGCTCGATCGTGTCGATTTTCTGGCAAAGCAGCTTGGCAAGATGCGCCGGATCGCGTGATGGCTTGGCCGTGCCGACCCGGATCGCCTGCCAGTGGCCATCAACCCGCTCGAAATAGAGGTCGAGATGGCGAGCGCCGAGCCCGGCGCGCAGCAGCAGCGCGGCCAGATCCGTCGTCAGATCGCCGATCACATGGGCGAAGGCCTCCGCCGTGCCGATCGGTTCAAGGAGCGAGCGCCGCGCGCGCGGCACGTCAGCCGCGAAGATCGGCTTGATCGGTTCCGGCAGGTGGCCCAGCGCCTGGTCGAGCCGCTTGTGCAGTTGCAAGCCAAAACGTTTGGCCAGCGGCGCGCGGGCTGCAGCCATCAGCTGCTCGACCCGCTCGAAGCCCATGCGGCGCAGCTCATCGGCCACGCCCGGCCCAAGGCGAAGCGCATGGACCGGGAGAATGGCGAGCGCAGTGCGCGCCTTGCCCGGCTCGATGATGGTCGGGCGCCCGGAAGGCACCTGGCGCGCCACGGCATGCGCACAGCCGGCGGTGTCGGCGACGGCGATCTGCGCGTTGAGGCCTGAGGCCAAAACGCGGCGGTAGAGGTGCTTGATCAGCGGCACCTCGCCTCCGAAGCGCTCGGCACAGCCGGTGATGTCGATCCAGATGCCGTCGGGTGGATCGGGCGCGGCAACGGGCGAATAGTGCCGCGTTGCCCAAAGCGCGAGCCGCTTCAGCCCCTGGAAATCCTCTTCGGGATCGCCGTCGATCACCAGCAGGTCGGGCGCGAAGCCGCGCGCCTGAGTCAGCGTCATGCCGGAGCGAATGCCCAGCGCCCGCGCCGCCGCATCAACCGACGCCACCACGCGGCGGCCATGGTCGGGCAGCGCGGTGACCAGCGGGGCAGGGGCCGGGGAAGGCGCGGGCGATGCCGCGCTGCGAGCAGAGCGGTCAGGCTGCTGCCTGAGCTTCCTGACGATCCGGTCGGTCGACCAGTTCGGCAGGAAGAGCGATACGACCCGTCGCATCACAGCCCTCCACGATCCAGAGTTG